>CAYTLI010000129.1:0-7504 GCA_964438455.1 uncultured Pseudohongiella sp. | reverse complement strand
GTAACCTGATTCGCGAAGACAAGGTGGCGCAGATGTATTCGGCGATTCAGACCGGGGCGTCGATGGGCATGCAGACGCTGGATCAGTGTTTGAAGGATTTGCTGGCGAAGGGCCTGGTGACCCGAGAGGATGCCCGGTCTAAAGCCAAAATGCCCGAAAGTTTCTAGTTAAAAGCTCTGTGGGATCGGATTACTTCGTTGCAGCCACGACTCGGCGCTGCGCCTATCTGATCGATATGTCTTGCGTCCTCGCGTGACTGCGCCTCGTACTCCTTCCCCACAAAACTTTTACCTTAGAAACTTGGAATCTTGCAGATGGCCTCGCGTCGCTGTGCCACAGCAACCCTACTCTAGAAACTTTAATTTCTGATTGGTAATTTCTTCTTTTCCAATTCTTTCGAGAAGGTTTCTCGGTGACTGTAAGGCCAAGCAGTTGATTGTCTGCCTGGTCAATCTTCTGTTGTCTCGATGGGAGTGGATGCGTTCCCTGGTACCAGTTCATTAAACCAATTCTGCAAGATGATCTGTGCGGCGATGTCATCAATCGCGTCTCTTTTCCCTGTGACTTTTCCGTCGCTGACTTGTTCATCCATTACCTGTTCAATGGCAGCCTTGGATGAAAGTCTTTCATCCATACCATAACTTGGTTTGTTGAAGCGGCCGTTCAGGCGATTGGCAAACTTCTCTGCACGCGCGAGTAGTTCACTCTCAGAACCATCGAGATTGAATGGCAGTCCGACGACGAATACATCGGGATGCCAGTCTTCAATCAGTTTGGCCACCTGGTCCCAATCGGGGATACCGTCTTGAGCTTTCAGGACACACACCGGCTGGGCAGTGCAGGACACACTCTGCCCAAACGCGACACCGATGCGCTGTGTGCCATAGTCAAACGCCATCGCCGCGATGGGGCGCGTTCGATCTTCAGGGAATGACTCGAGAGGCATGTGGTCCGTGGCCTCAGGAGTGTCCGGCTTCCGGGGGGATCTGCTGCAGATCGATGCCGAGCAGTGCGGCAGCTTCGTCTGCCTTGCTTGAGTAGTCCGTGGAGAACAGCAGCTCAGTGTTCGCGGGTGTAGTCAGCCAGGCATTCTCGGTGATCTCTCTTTCCAATTGGCCTGCCTCCCAGCCGGCACAACCCAGGGCGATCAGGTAATTGTTGGGACCGGAACCGCTGGCAATGTCCTGCAGTATTGTCTTCGAAGTACAGACCGAGATGTTGTCGGTGACACCGATGGAAGATTCCCACTGGTTACCCGCATCATGAATGATAAATCCCTTGTCTCTCTCCACCGGACCACCAGCCAGCACGTGATGCTGTTGAAATTCCTTGTTGGCCGCTGAGCACTCAATATCCAGTTCATCGAAAATATCTGCGATGCAAGCCTGCAGCGGTTTATTGATGACAATGCCGAGCCCGCCTTCCTCATTGTGTCGCCAGAGGTAAGTCAGCGTATTGGCAAAGTACGGATCGACGAGCTGCGGCATGGCTATCAAAAACTGATTTTCCAGGTAGCTTTGTGTTGTCTCATTGGACATATGAACTTGGAGACTCTCTCGTTGGCCAGGCTGTAGCTTTTGCGGGAGCTCGTGCGCTCCGGGAGTAGCTCGTTTCCCGCAGCTAATAGCTGGTTAACTCATTGCCTTCATGAAAACGAAATGTGCGGATGATTTCGAGTATATCAACTTCTGCGCGCATTGCCTCGGGGAATGGCTGGAAGGGCGCGGCCATGTTGACGATCTCTATCGCGGCATTGTCGAGCACAGATTGCCCGGATGACTGCAGGATTCTGACTTCTTCCACATCTCCTGTCGGCCTCAATGCCACCAGCATGCGGACATTGCCATAAATCTGTTGCTGTCGCGCCTGGTTTGGATAGTTCACATTGCCGACCGCTTCGATTCTGCGCCGCCAGTTGTCCAGGTACAGCGCGTCATCGCTCTGCCTGGTGGATGCAGATGAGATAGTGTATTTGCGCGGGCGTCGCGCATAGGCCTGTCTTTGCCTGTCCAGTTGTGCCTGTAAACTGGCGATCGCCAGACTCAACTCATCGGGATTGGCCTCATTCGCCTGCGGCAATTCCTCTTCAGGCTCTGGCTCTTCCAGGTCCTGAGCAATCTCATCTTCGTTTTCTACCGAAGCGACGACGGCAACATCCTGAATCTCTACTTCATTCTCAATCGTTGGCGCTTCAGGAACAGGGTTTACTTCCTGAATCTGGTCGGCATTGAAATCAGATTCGAACGGCGTGCTGGGCGCAGCAGCTTCATCGAGTACACCGCTGCCAATCTGGTTTTCCTGAGCGAGGAAATCTGCATCATCAGGTGCTATCTCGCTACGATATTGCGCGAGAGTGATTTCCATTGCAGGTTCGCTATTGAGTTCTTCCAGATAACTGAAGCCGATGCCAAACACGATGATGGCATGCACACAGGCAGACAGGAAAACAGTAAAGCCAAACCGTTCCCGGGAAAGTTCCTCGTCGTTTGCCGCCATGACTGTTCCTGTTAATGGAAGGCTAGTCTTGCTTCAACCTGGTTTCGATGTGATCCATCAGGTCACCTGCGATATCGGTGCCCTTCGCCGCATCAATTTCCCTGATACAGGTGGGGCTGGTGACATTGATCTCGGTCAGGTAGTCACCGATGACGTCCAGTCCAGCAAAGATTAAACCTCTTTGTTTCAAAACAGGTGAAACCTGTTCACAAATCCAGCGATCCCTGTCACTGAGTTCCTGCACCACGCCGGTACCGCCTGCCGCAAGATTGCCACGGCTCTCACCCGATGCCGGGATTCTGGCCAGTGCATACTGTACCGCTTCACCGTCGATCATCAGGATGCGCTTGTCTCCATCGACAATCTCCGGGATATATTTCTGTGCCATGATCTGGCGGCGACCTTCCAGGGTCAGCGTCTCGATAATGACACTGAGGTTGGAGTCCCCGGATTTCACTCGAAAGATGGAAGTGCCTCCCATGCCATCGAGCGGCTTATATATAACGTCTTCGTGCTCCCGATAGAAAGCCTTTAGCTTTTCTGCGGAACTTGAGACCAGGAATTCAGGACAGCATTGTGGGAATTGGGTCGCGAAGATCTTCTCATTACAATCTCTAAGGCTCTGCGGCCGGTTTACCACCAGGCAACCCTGGTGCTCTGCCTGTTCCAGCAGATAGGTAGAGTAGATGTAGTCTAGATCGAAAGGCGGATCCTTACGCATCAGGATGGCATCAAGTTCTCCAAGCGGCTGATCGCTGGATGTGCCTAGTTCAAACCAGTTGTCAGGATTATCAGAAACACTCAGTTCGCGCATGACCGCGCAGCTCAATCCTTGCTGAGAATAAAGATCTTCCTGGAGCATGTACTGGATCTCCCAGCCTCTGCGCTGGGCTGCCAGTAACATGGCAAGCGTGGTGTCCTTTTTAACGGTAATAGATTCGATTGGATCCATTACCACGCCAAGTTTTATAGTCATGGGCTATCCCTGAGTTGTGCTCTGGTGGGGCGACCCCCGTATTCTACAGCTCAGGCTGGCCCCATTCGACCCTTAGTTCTGTCATGGTGATTCCTCTATAATGGCCGCTTTCAGGCTTGGGATGTGGGCAATGCGATCGATTGGATATACCTGGGGCATAGGCGGTGTGCTGCTATTGCTCGTGTTCGCGATCTATCGCCTCGCACCGATGGCGCTGGCACTGAGTGAGTCAGCGCTATCCGTGTTGCACTGGGCGGCCCTGCTATTTAGCGTACTCTACATGGCCTATGCAGAAGGCTATAAAGGATTCCACAAAGGCTTCGCGCCGCGGGTAATCTCCAGGGCCAGCTACCTGAAACAAAATCCCAGGATCAGCCATGTACTATTGGCTCCGTTGTTCTGCATGGGTTACTTCCATGCCACCAGAAAGCGCCAGCTGCTTTCTTTTGGGCTGACATTAATGATCATATGCTTTGTAATAATCGCCAGGCAGTTGCCTCAGCCCTGGCGCGGGATACTCGATGCTGGCGTAGTAGTCGGACTCGGCATCGGTGTGATGTCTATCGCCTATTATATGTACCTTGCCAATACCAAGACTGATTATGTACTGGTGCCGGCAGAAGTTCCCGGCGACAAGCAGTGAGTTGATATTGTGACCGAGACAGAAAGCCACAACGCGTTTGCAATAGTCGTGACTTACAATCCCGATGTCACCGCGCTGCTGAAGTTACTCGGTCAGCTCAACAAGGAGACGGATTTTGTTGTAATCGATAATGGTTCTGAAGAGATAGAACGGCTCGCCGAATCGATAACTGTTTATGAGCGTTGTCAGGAACTGGTCAAACTGGATAGCAATGAAGGACTCGCTCGAGCCCTGAACCTGGGAATCGGATACGCAAGGGAAAGGGGCAGTGATTACATTTTCCTGTTCGATCAGGATAGCAGCCTCTGCAATCTGTTTGTGAGTCGCATGATCCAGGCATATCAGCAGGCCGATCGACTCAGTGAAAATGGTGTTGCAGCGGTTGGTCCTCGCATAATCAATCCCCAGACCATGCGGCAGACACCGTTCAAATTGTTTAACCGCTTGCTGCTGCGTTCGGATCGTCACTTTGCTGGCAGCGCATCGCACTTCACCGCAGATTTCCTGATCACGTCCGGCACATTGTTGATTGCCAGACACCTGGATCAGATTGGCCTGATGAAGGAAAACTACTTCATCGACAATGTTGATCTGGAGTGGTGTTTCCGTGCCAAGTCATTGGGCTTTGATCTGATCGGGACCGATGCAGCTGTGCTCTATCATGCAATCGGGGAGCGTAGTGAAAACCCCTTGGTAAGGGCTGGTGTGATGGCGCAGCACAATCCATCCCGCACTTACTACTCCAGCCGCAATCGGACCCATCTTTATCAGATGGAGTATTCTCCATTGGGCTGGAAGATTCGGGATCGAATTCGTTTCTTCATCAAGGCTAGCTGGTTGATTGTTTCCTCCTCCGATCGCAAACAGTACTGGCAGAATATTCGCTCCGGTATTCGCGATGCCAAGTCGCTCACCTGAACTATAGAATCCCATGTCTGACAGTCCCAAGCTCGCTATCCTGCTCTCTACCTATAACGGAGGCGAATTTCTCCAGGAACAGCTCGATTCCCTGTTCCAGCAGAGCTATACAAATTTTGTCCTGGTGATCAGGGATGATGGCTCGACGGACAATACCCCTGAGATTCTGCAGCGCAATCAAGCCGAGCATCCCGACCAAGTGCACGTGCTGAGTGCAGATCACGAAACCAGTAATCTTGGTGCCAGCGCCAGCTTCAGCTACCTGGTGGACTATGTGCTGAATCACAAGTCAGAACTAGGATTGGAGCACGCATACATGTTCTTCTGCGATCAGGACGATGTCTGGTTTGAGCAAAAGATTGCAAAGGAATTTCAATGTATGCAGCAGGCAGAGGCGCGGCTGGGAGGAAGTGACAAGCCGGTGCTGGTGCACAGCGACCTGCGTGTGGTGGATGAAAACAAGGCTCTTATCGCAGAGTCCTTCGTGCGCTATCAGGGCCTGGAAGTGCAACGCAACGGCTTTTGCAATATTGCTATCAGCAACCTGGTCACCGGTTGTACCGCTTTAATCAACGAGGCGCTGGCGCGACGTGCGTTACCAGTTCCAGCCCCGGCCATCATGCATGACTGGTGGATGGCGATGGTGGCGACTGCCTTTGGCGAGTTGCATTTTATCGATGAAGCACTTGTGCACTATCGGCAACATGGCCGAAACACTATCGGCGCCAAGGAACACCAGAAGGCTGAAATTGGAAGTGGCAGCCTGCTTCGCCGCTTGCTTAGCTTTGAAATCAACGAGCACCTGCTAGAAGTTGGCCGACAGGCAGCAGCATTTAGTGAACGATATCAGCAAGAACTGTCGACGCATGATCGAAAAGGATTGAACCTGGCAAGCCGGATGGCAACAGGTTCCGGTATCATGCAACGCATTTTCTATCGGCGAGCTCGCCGCTATTAGCGATTTGCTTCGCTAGCGATTCTCGATCGCAAACAAGCTTTGCAGCTGTGACTGAAAAGTCTCTGGTGAACAATCCTGTTCAATAGCTTCAAGACCTGAATCCCTGATCTGCTGCCATAAGCTCTCGTCACTGTGAAGCTGGATGCAGTGCTGCGCGAATTTATCTGGAGTGTCGGCACTCATCAGCTGTTCGCCTGAACGCCAGGCCAGTTGCCTTGCCAGCAACGAGGTGGTTACCGATGGCAGCCCTTTGCTGGCAGCTTCATGCACCTTGTGAGGAATGCCCGCAGCGAAGCGAGTGGGCGCAATGAAGACCCGACAGTCATCATAGTACTGGTCGATAGAGTCCAGTCGGCCGGTGAAGATCACGTTTTCTTTTTCCACACTGCTTAAGGATGGTACCGTGTTGTCTCCGACCACATAGAGTCGGAAATCAGGTATTTGCTGTTCGATCAGCGGCAGGCAATTGACCAGAAACCACAGCAGTGAATCCACATTTGGTGAACCCTCGTCTCGAAGTGCGCCAACAAAGAGGAAGCCGTTGCGCTCACGAAAAGATTTCGGCGTAGGTTCGAGCGGCAGCATATGACCTAGCACCGTAGTGTTCTTGATTCCGTGCTGGTGATAAATGTCAGATTCCTGTTCGGACACCGCTACAACCTTATCTGCGTATTTCGCCTGCACCAATTCCTGTTTAACCATCGACCGGGCCTGTTGGTCGGTGAGGCTTTCGCCCCATAGTCGCCGTTGCAGTATCTCACGGGGCGCCGACACCGCCTCCGCATCGTAGATGACTTCCACACCATCCAGTAAGGATTGGGAAGTATTCAGAGTCTGGTTGAAGATCTCCATATTGTGGACTCGGCTCACCATGATCGTCTGGTAAAACCCGCGACGTTCTTTCAAGAAATCAAGCAGTCCTTTTCTGCCGCGGCCCAACATAACTTCGATGCTCGGCGCCAGGAGTGCATAGACTTCATCCCAGTCGTCATCAGGGAACAGTAGCGGATAGAAAGTCAGGTTGACTGGCATCTGTGCAAGGCAGTTGAGAATATGAGAGCAACGAGGATATCCGGCACCGAGGCTGGGAAAGGGTACCCGGTCATCAACTATCAGCACGTTAGGCAGCCTGTTAGCTGTGCGGGCAAAGAGGATGTTGTTTGTATCGTTGTCCAGTTGATGCGACAGGAAGAAAGGGTGAGTGTCGCAGAGTATCTGACGGTGCGCCTGCTGCAGCTCACTTGCGCCGCTGATGCCACCAGTACTGGCGAACTCGTAGTGGGTGATCTGCACCCGTGGGTCATAGACCACGCGATAGCCAAGCTGCCGAAGCCGAATGCAGAAATCTGATTCTTCGTAGTAAGCGGGGGCATACTGTTCATCAAAGCAATCCATTTCCCTGAACATTGCGAGCTCAACCATGAGAAACGCACCGGAACAATAGTCCACACTTCGTTGAAACATATATTGTGGAGCCTGGGGATTGTCACCGCGACCGTAACCCACACAGGCC
>CAYTLI010000128.1:0-7623 GCA_964438455.1 uncultured Pseudohongiella sp. | reverse complement strand
CAGGCTCTTTCTATGAAGCGCATGCTGCCAGATCAAGCAGAGATGGATTTCTCGACTTCCGAAAATTGCAGACGATGCAGTTTGGAATACTGGCCGTTGAGGCCAATAAGTTCGCTGTGACTACCGGATTCGACAATTCTGCCCTCTTCCATAACCAGAATCAGGTCTGCATTTTCGATGGTAGACAAGCGGTGTGCAATAACAAATGTGGTTCGCCCCTTAATGAGCTGCTGCAGGGCCGCCTGGATATGTTGTTCGGATTCAGAATCAAGCGCCGATGTTGCCTCATCGAGTATCAAGATCGGTGCGTCTTTTAATAAGGCCCGGGCGATGGCGATTCGCTGGCGTTGGCCACCAGAAAGCAGTCCAGCATCGTCACCTACATAGGTGTCCAGTCCATGCTCCAGGTTATTGATGAACTCCATCGCATGGGCATTGTTGGCAGCCTCTTCGATGCGATCGAGCGGCACGTCATCTTCTCCGTAGGCAATATTGTCTGCGACACTGCCGTTAAACAACACCACCTGCTGCGTCACCAGGGAAATATGGTGGCGCAGATTGTCGAGTCGATAATCCTGGACAGGCACACCATCCAGAGTGATCTCCCCACTGCTCAGGCTATAGAACCTGGGGATCAAGTTAACCAGGGTAGACTTTCCTGAACCGGATTTACCAACCAGCGCGACGGTCTGCCCGGGCTCGGCAACAAAACTCACCTGATTCAGTGCCGGTGCATGCTCGTTATAGGCAAAGGAAACGTCACGAAATTCGATGCGGCCGTCGATCTTCTCCACCTCGTGGTTGCCCTGATCTTCCTCTTGCTCTTCATCAAGCAGACTGAAAATACTGGAGGAGGCAGCGAGACCACGCTGGATGACCGCATTGACCTGGGTCAGCTGCCGGATAGGCTTGGCCAGCAAGCCGGCGGCACTGAGGAAGATGACAAACTCTCCCGGACTGCGGCCCGCGAAAAAATCTGGTGACATGGCCAGCCAGACCAACAGGGCCAATGCCATGGCGACAATCATCTGGATCAGCGGAGTGCTCACATTTCGGGTCAGCTCCAGCTTCATATTTTGGCGACGGTTTCGATCGCTGGCCGAATGCAGTCGCGAATTCACATAGTCTTCTGCATTAAAACTGCGAATCACACGATGACCCTTAATAGTCTCATTGGTGATCTGCGTGACCTCTCCCATGGAGTCCTGCATCTGCGTGCTGTAGCGACGAAAGCGTCGCGATGCTAGAGAAACGATCCAGCCAACCATCGGAGCGATGATCAGGAACGTCAGCGTGAGTTGCCAGTCAATGAAAAACATCTGGCCAAGGTAAAAGATCACCGTCAGCCCTTCGCGAAACACTACGGTAATTGCCTCGCTGGCGGCACCCGCGATCTGCTGCACATCATAAGTCACTTTCGACACCAGGCGCCCAATGGTATGACGATCGAAGAAGCTCGCCGGTAGTTTTACCAGCTTCTGGTTCAGTTCATAGCGCAGGCGGTGCATCACGCGCTGAGCTAACCCAGCCATGGAGTATCCGCCCATGAATGAACCGAGACCGCGCACCAGCGCGATGGCTACACAGAGTATTGGACTTAGGATCCGCGCCTGTTCATAGTTTTCCGAGCTGATGGTATCGAGAGTCCAACCCAGCCATTGAGTCGCGGCCGGACCAGAAGCAGCAAAGATAGTGAAACCAATCAGGCCGGTGACCATCAGCAGCTTGTGCTTCAGCACATAGCTGAGCAGGCGCTTGTATAAGGCCCAGCTGGCCTCGGAGGACACTTTGGATTCGCTTGTCGAAGCCATCAATTCACCGCCGGCGCAGCAACGTCATCAGGAGTGCGTTGGGTGGCAATATTGAGACGGGAAAAACCGGACTGCCCTATTGCATCCAGTGCCGTTACTACGGACTGATGGCTGGCCTCTGCATCCGCCACCAGGAGCACAGGTAGCGAAAGGTCACCCCCTGATTCCAACTCGAGCCCTCGCATCAGAGTTTCTATTCTGTTATCCACCAGCGTACGCCCATTGATTGAGTAAGCGCCTTCGCGCGCCACGATAATTTCAATCTGGTTCGGAGTTGCTTCTGCCGCCTCGGCGTTAGCTTCCGGGAGATTGACCAGCAGCCGGGTCTCACGATTAAACGTGGTAGTCACCATGAAGAAGATAAGCAGCAAAAACACCACATCGATCAACGGGGTAATGTTGACCGAGAGTTCGTCTCTAACCTTGCGCCTGAATTTCATCGTAAGCCTATTCTTTGACTTCGACTCTTCGATCGCTATGCAGGGCATCAACCAGTTTTATCGATTCCTGCTCGAGCACCAGCACCAGGGAATCTACCTTGCGGGAGAAGTAACGGTGAAACATAAAAGTCGGTATGGCCACCGTCAGACCGGCAGCGGTTGTAATCAGTGCTTCCGAGATACCACCGGCGAGGGCATTGGCATTGCCGGTTCCCTGCAGCATGATCTCGCTGAATACACGAATCATACCCACCACGGTGCCCAATAAACCGAGCAGGGGCGTAATTGCCGCTATGGTACCGAGCGTGTTCAGGTAGCGCTCCATATCATGAATAACCTGGGCGGAAGCCTGTTCTATGCTCTCTATCATCGCCACCCTGCCATACTTGGAATTGAGCAGCCCGGTGGCAAGAATCTGCCCGAGCGGAGACGAGAGGCGCAGCTCCCTTAATTTGGTGGAATCCAGCTGATTGTTCTTGAGCCAGGTCCATACCTGGGCAAGTACATATTTCGGGCTAATCCGCGCCGCACTGAGGGTCCAGAACCGTTCTATGATAATGGCGATGGCCACGATGGAGCACAGGATTATGGGCAACATCATCCAGCCCCCTGCTCTTACTATTTCTACCAAGCCCAACCTCCGTTTGCCGGCCCTGTAATTCAGGCGCGTTAGATTAGCATATTCACTCTTCAAGCCTCATGAACCGGGCGTCATGCAGAGCCCAAAATTCATCGACAGGTCCCTAACAATATCGGCAATCCAGCGGATTGCCTGACCAGGACCAGTATCGGCGATGCTCACCCCGATAATCGCGCAAGCGCAGTGAACCTTCCGGTTCGGACATCACAATACTGATCATTCCCCTGTGTGCCGTGTTTGACTGCTTGATTCCAAGAGTGAGGTACCGTTGCACAACCTCGGGTGCAGGATGGCCAAATCCATTGCCATAGCCTGCGCTATAGATAACCAGCTGCGGATCCACCATCTTGATGAAGGGATAGCTTGAGGAAGTATTACTGCCATGGTGCGGGGCGAGAAGCACGGTGCTACGCAGATCCCTGCCCATCGATGCTGCAAGCTGCCTCTCGATCGGTGCTTCGATATCCCCTGGCAGGAGGATGCTGGAGTTACCAAAGTTAATCCGCAACACACAGGAGCGGTTATTGCTGGAAAGATTTGTTGGTGCATCTGGAAGAGTCTTCTCTGGATGCAAGAACATGAAATGCACCCCGTCCCATTGCCAGCGATTTCCTTCAACACATGGAGCCATGTAATTCTCGCCAGAAACGCTGCCGATGATCCTGGCTGCAGGAAATGCCGCCCTGATCGCCTCCAGCCCACCAGCATGGTCACTGTCACCGTGAGAAACCACGACGCTGTCTAGTTGGTGTACACCCAGATGTCGTAATGCCGGCAGCACTATTCCCGCGCCGGCATTCCAGTCTGGTCCGAATGCAGGGCCTGTATCGAATAGCAGGGCGTGACCTGCAGTTCGTACAAGAACAGCAAGTCCTTGCCCCACATCAAATACCCGAACCTGAAAGCCCTGATTCAGCTCCTGGGTACGAGTCGTTACAGCAGCAATCAACAGGGGAAAGGCCAGCCATCGAAATGGCACTCCGGCGGGCATAAGCAAAAGAATGATACCTGGCACTATCGACACTAGCAGAAACAATGGTGGTGGCTGCAGGTAAAACTGTGAAAACTCTGTCGCCAGTAGCTCCAGCGTGCTGATCAGAACATGTAAAAGCAAATCACCGACTGTCATCATGTGCAGGGACAGTGTTTCATCAATGGGGAGTAACAGACAGGCGAGCAACAAGACAGGCAGCAACAGAAAACCAAGCATTGGTATCGCCAGCACATTGGCCAGAGGCGCAATGAGCGAGACGCTTCCGAACAACAAGACCAGTGGCAGAAACAAGCCAACGAATACCAACCACTGTGGGCGTATTAACTGTGAAGCCTGGCGCTTTAACAGTTTCAGGAGGTAACTATCGCCTGCTACGGGTTCCTGTGCCGGGGCGCTCTGGCCAAAAAACAGCAGCACGCCCACTGCGGTAAACGATAACCAGAACCCTGGACTGCTGCTGGCAAGGGGGTCCAGGGTCATTACTGCAGCAAGCGCGACAACAAAGCGATAGCTGCGACTTGTCTGACGGCCGGTTATTGCATTGGCGAGCAGAATGGCCACCATGATTGATGCTCGCTGAGTTGGCAGACTCCAGCCGGCCAACACGCTATATGCAAGTGCAGCCCCGATCGCCAGCAGCGCTGCCCCGCTCTGCGCCGGCACTGGATTGAGAGTCCTTGGCAGCAAGCGCAATCCATAACTGGCGATCTGAAAAACAGCCAGCGAAAGCATCCCGATATGCAGGCCGGAAATCACAAACAGATGATTGGTGCCGGTCGCGCTGAACAAGTCCCACTGAGCAGATCCCAGCCCATCTTTTTCTCCCAGGATGAGCGCAATAATCAGTTCGGGATGACGAGTCTCAGATAAGCGGGATTCGAGTTTTTGCAGCAGGCTATGACGCAAGACAGAGATGGAGCAGCGGGAATAACCGACTAGTACATTGTCTGCCTTCCCGCTTGTTTCTGCCGCAGGCGATGAGCCGATTGCGCCACGCACGTAGCCACTCGCTATGAAACCATTGCGAAACAGATAGGCTTCACGGTCAGATTGTCCCGGATTGGCGTAACCATGCACCTGCTTAAGCCGCACCGTCAGCTGCCATCGATCTCCGGGACGAAAAGGATGTGCTTCCTGATCCCCATTGACGTTATCAGCGAAGTAACTCAACTGGAGCTTACTACCTGCCGACAAGCCGGCGCCATGTTCGATACGTAGCGCAAATCTCTGACCCCTGGCATCGCTCGTGGGTATTCCGACAACTGTTCCCGCGACTCTCAGGTCTATTCCTTCCTGTGCGGGATTCAGTTGTTCTACAAGGCGGCCACTTCCCCAATGCCAGTGCCAACCGATACCGATAGCCAGCCCGGCGCAGAAAACTAACGGGAGTTTGTGACCGCTATAACAGGCTAAAAGCAGAAGAGGCAGCCAGCAAGCCAACAATATTTGAAGCCATGCTTCGCTGAGCTCAGGCAGCAGGGAAACCAGGTAAATACCGAGGCAATAAGCGACAATCGCCGTCCGCAAATTACTTTCCTTCCCACAGATCTTCCCTTATCGCCTATTCAATGTAGGACAGGAAACTGCAAGCAGCGAACCGGGCAGCTAATTAGTACACAGTGGGAAGGCTATTCGTCCCTGAGAGCCTGAGCAGGCTGGACAGCGGCGGCACGATGGGCCGGATAGACGGTAGCCAGCAGGGACAACAGCAAGACACCGGCGACTACAGTAAGCACATCAAAAAACGCCAGTTGCGAGGGCAGGAAATCCAGCGGGTAAACTTCGGGGTTGAGTAACTGCACACCGAAACGCCGTTCGATCCAGGCCGCCAGATTGCTTACCTGCAACGAACCGAAAACGCCGAGAACCACACCGATAGCAATACCTATGAGCCCAATCAGGCAGCCCTGCCAGAGAAATATGCGCTGGATCAGACCAGGGCTGGCACCCAGAGTGCGCAGGATTGCGATGTCGGCTCGTTTGTCTCTCACAATCATGATGAGACTCACCACCAGATTAAACGCCGCAACTGCGATCAGCAGCCAAAGCATGAAGCTGATGATATTGCGCGAAAACTGGATATTGTTGTAGATCGCTCCAAGTTGCCGTGTCCAGCTGTCCATGCTGATCTCGGCGGGCAGCTCGGGATTAAGCTCACTCGCTATGCGATCGGCCTGCAACGGATCGATTGCCCTGACCCGGAGCCCGTTGAATGGTGTTCGCATGCGGAACAAGGCCCGTGCCGCATCGATATTCATGATCACCAGTTCATTATCCAGTTGCTGGGTGCCGACGCGAAAGATACCGCTCACCTCCAGGCTGCGAAAAGTTGCCAGTGGAGTCAGCGGGTTTATGGAAATAGCAGTGGAATAGAGATTAAGCCGGTCACCAATATCCACACCTAATTCTTCCGCCAGGGTGGCGCCCAGGACGACGCCCCAACGATTAGCGCCAAGCTCCTGCAAACTCCCAGCTCGCATGAACCGACTGATTACCGAAATATTTTCTTCTTCGGCTATATCAATGCCATTGACCAGCACACCCTTACTGCCTCTCGCAGTCGCCACCACACCTGCCGTCTGCACTACCGGTGCTAATGCCTGCACCATCTCGTGGGCGGTAATTGTGTCCTGAACCGATTCCCAGCTAGCACTGCTAAGGTTTTCTTCGGTAAAAACTGTGAGATGTGGCACTATACCGAGAATATTATTACGCATCTCCCGATCGAATCCGTTCATTACAGAAAGCACTGTAATCAAAATGCCGACACCAAGAGCAAGACCGAAGATTGCTATTGCCGACATAAATGAAACCAACTGGCTACGCTTGCCAACACTGACGTAGCGCAAGGCAATCAATCGGGAGATCGTATTGGAGCCTGCCTGCCCTGGGGAATCACTCATGCAGCACACCATCCCTGAGCTCCAGCTTGCGCTGCAGAGAGTCGGCGAGATGATCGTCATGGGTAACGATTACAAAACTTATTCCAAGACTGTGATTAAGCTCTGCCATCTGCGCCTGCACTTCCAGAGCTGTACGGCGATCAAGATTCCCCGTGGGCTCATCGAGTAGTACACATTGAGGTTCGGTGACCAGTGCTCTCGCGATAGCAACCCGCTGCCTCTCCCCACCGGATAATTCTGCTGGCTTATGGTCTTTACGTGCTGCCAGACCAACGCGCTCCAGCATGGCAATACTGCGTTGTTCACACGTCGGCCTGTCGAAGCCCGCGATCAGCAATGGCATGGCTACATTTTCCAGAGCGGTAAATTCACCAAGCAGATGATGAAACTGGTAAACGAAGCCCAGGTGTCGATTACGCAGGATGCCCCGTTCAGTTTCGTTGACTTTGGCCAGGTCATGGCCAGCAACTTCCACACTGCCACTGGTTGGCAGATCGAGTCCCCCCAGCATATTGAGCAAGGTAGTTTTACCCGAACCGGAGCTGCCGACGATGGCAATCTGGTCACCTGCTTTGATCTCCAGGTTTACGCCACGCAGGACTTCTACGACTTGCGGCCCCTGGGAATAGGTTTTCACCAGGTCGCAACAACGGATAACTGTTTGCTCAGCACTCATAACCCGACCAACCTATTCATAGCGCAGCACTTCGGCAGGCTGCACCCGGCTTGCGCGGAACGCTGGATAGAGGGTCGCCAGAAAACTAATCAGCAATGCAAGTCCGCAGATAACCATAACCTCACTCATCTGTACTTCAGTCTGCAAATGTGAAATGAG
>CAYTLI010000127.1:0-7663 GCA_964438455.1 uncultured Pseudohongiella sp. | reverse complement strand
AGCGTTCAATCTGAGCCATGATCAAACTCTTCAGTTCAATCTTAAAAGTGGCCATTCTCTTACTACTGTCAGTACTACGTGGTTAAGAAACCACACCCAACAAAGACAACGACCACCAAAATGTGCTCAAAGATTAACAAACTACTGCTAATTTCTCGTTCCTGTCTTTGTGGGACAGGGCGAGAAACAAAGCTTAATAAATAAATTAACGCAGTTGCTTACTTTGAGTGGTCCGTTCAGCTTTCAGCTTTGTTTTAAACGAATTTAAAACCGGGCCGAAGGCCTGGACCTAATCGTATTAGATCCCATTAACCACCTCAGCAAGCACCCACTTCTATTGCTTGATTAACTTTTTAAAGAGCCAAAAAATCCCCCTGCCCATCGACAGAGAGGCGCGTATTATACGCGCTTAAAGTCGCTTGGCAAGGGATTCCCAGAGTTTTTTTGACGGTTTTGTAACCTGGCAAAAACTCACGAATTTCGTGAGATTTTTAGCACAAAAATTAGTCAATTCTCATCCAAGCTTGAGCAGGTGGAAGAGTTTCTTGCCACGCTTCAGAATAAAATACTTTCCATGCAGGGCCCGCTCGGCAGAAAGCACTGTTTCCACGTCATTGACCGGCTGCCCATTCACTGCCACAGCATTATTGCCAATGAATTCCCGGGCCATCTTGTTGGATTTGGCCAGTTCCGTGTCCACCAGGGCCTGGACTATGCCCAGATCGCCGCCTGCGTGAGCACTGCAGGGCAGGCCATCCAGCTCAAGCTGCTGCAGATCTGATTCGGACAAACCGCCAATATCCCCGGAAAACAGGGCTTCACTGATGCGCACGGCAGCATCCACGCCAGCCTTGTCATGCACCAGCTCGGTCACCTCGCGGGCCAGGATGCCTTGGGCCTCCGGGCGCCCCTGCGCCTCCCGGTCGGATCGCTCGATTTCCTCGATTTCCGAGGGTGCCAGGAAGGTGAAGAAGCGCAAATAGTTATAAACGTCAGCATCCGCCACATTGAGCCAGAACTGATAGAAGGCATAGGGCGAGGTCATGTGGGGCGAAATCCAGATGGTGCCAGTCTCGGTCTTGCCGAACTTACTGCCATCGGCCTTGGTGACCAGAGGCGTGGTAAGCCCGTAAACCTGGGCCTGGTGCAGACGGCGGGTCAGGTCGATACCGCCGGTGATGTTACCCCACTGATCGCTGCCCCCAACCTGCACCGTGCAACCATAGCGCTTGTGCAACTCGGCGAAATCATAGGATTGCAGCAGCATGTAGCTGAATTCGGTGAAGGAGATGCCCTCGCCTTCCCGCTCGATTCGCTGCTTCACGGACTCCTTCTGGATCATGGCGTTGACCGCGAAGTGCTTGCCCACATCCCTGAGGAAACTCAGCACGCTCATGTCCTTGGTCCAATCGAGATTGTTGGCCAGTACCGCCGAATTATCGCCGCAGTCGAAATCCAGGAACTGCGCCAGCTGGGGCTTGATGCGCTCGCCCCACTCATGAATCACGTCAGTCGATTGCAATGCCCGTTCAGAGGCTTTGAAGCTGGGGTCGCCGATCATGCCGGTCGCAGCGCCCAACAGGGCTATGGGCTTGTGCCCAGCCATCTGGAATCGCTTCAGCACCAGCAGGGGCACCATGCTGCCCACATGCAGGCTTTCGGCTGTAGGGTCGAATCCGCAATAGACGGTGCGCGAACCTGTATTCAGGTGCTCACGTAGCTCATCACCGCCGGCCAACTGCACCAGCAGCCCCCGGGCCTCTAAATCATCAACAATATCGATGTCTGTAGCGCTCATAAATCGCCAAAAACCTAAGAAAAATCATGAAATTGCCGACCCAAGCAAGAGAAGACGCGCTTGGGAAATGCGACTGAGGGCGCAGATTTTACACTACTGGACGGAAATGAGGGTATTTCCACTGGGAATGCCAGATTGTGTTGCTATAATCCAGCGCCTCTACAAATACAGGCGAAAGTAATAATAGAGAAGGGACATGGGGCACCATTGCCTCAGACAGTGATGGAAATAGTCAAGTTAGCCCAGCACATCCTGCACAAGCACTATCCACGTGAGCATCTCTACGTGGCGGGAGCACTTGCGGCAAGTGCACTGCTCATCCTTGTTCTGCCCAATGGCGAGAAGGGGGCAGCTGTCACTAATCAATCGATCCCGGTCTCTGTCGGGGTTAGCGATGATGTTGCCAGTAGTGAGCAGATCGCATCCCAGGCAGCTGAATACAATATTGAAGACTTTGTCGTTGGCACTGAGGTCATTGCCGACACAGTTACCGACCTTGGCGACGAGCTGGAATCGGTGGCCTGGCAGAACGTCCAGGTTAAGAGTGGCGACAATCTCACTACCATCTTTCAGAAGGTTGGCCTGTCTGCCCAGGAGATGTTCCGGGTGCTGAACAGCAGCGAAGAGGCCAAGGTGCTTAATCGCTTGTATCCTGGCTACCAACTGGACTTCATGATTCCGGAGCAAGGGCAACTGGAACAGTTAAGGGTTTTAAAATCTCCCCTTGAAGGTTATCTCTTCAAGCGCAGTGATTCGGGCTACGCCGTAGAGAACATATTAAAAGAAGCACAGCTTCGACCCTCTTTCAAAGTCGGCACCATTGCGGACAGCCTGTTCATGGCAGGACAGAAAGAAAGTATTCCGGCCGTGCACATCATGGAGATGGCAAACATCTTCGGCGGCGTTATCGATTTCATTCTCGACCCGCGCGCAGGCGACCAGTTCAGCATCCTCTATGAAGAAAAATATCTTGATGGTGAATTCATCGGCAATGGTGAGATCCTGGCAACCCAGTACACCAACGAGGGGAAAACCTACACCGCGGTGCGCTATATAGATGAAGAAGGAGAAGTGGGTTACTACAATCCTGAAGGTGAAAGCATGCGCAAGGCGTTCCTGCGCAATCCGCTGGATGTGTTCCGTATCAGCTCCAATTTCAATCCGCGCAGACGCCATCCGATCCTCAACACCATTCGCGCCCATAAAGGCACCGATTATGCTGCACCGACCGGCACACCGGTCAGGGCAACCAGTGACGGTCGTGTTAGCTGGGCGGCACGCAATGGTTCCTTCGGCAATCTCATCGTGGTGAAGCACGCCGGTGGTTTCGAAACCAAGTATGCACATCTCTCCCGCTATGCAGTGCGCAAGGGTGAGCGGGTCAGGCAAGGCGACGTCATTGGCTATGTCGGGGCAACGGGTGGCGCAACCGGACCACACCTGCACTATGAGTTCCTGATGAGCGGCGTTCACCAGAATCCACGCACCGTGCACGACAAGCTACCCAAGGCCGAGTCCATAGATTCTGCCGAAATGGATAGTTTCCGCACCCAGACTGCAAGCCTGCTGCAACAGTTCAGCAACCTCAATAACTCACTCTTCCTGTCTATCCATCAGCCCAGCGCTGACTAGGCCTGGCCCCCGATGGCAACCTCTGACTTATATGTTGGGCTGATCTCCGGCACCAGTATTGATGGTGTCGATTGTGTGCTCGTGCAATTCGATGCGGGACGCCCAGAGCTTGTCGCAACACATGCACATAAATACCCGGATGCGTTAAGAGCACAGGTACTAAGCTTGTGCGCGGGCGATCCAGCGCTGCTGCAATCTATTGGTGAAACGCACGTGGCCCTGGGCAAGTTATTCGCGGAAGCGGTGCATACGTTGCTCAGTGATAATAAGGTGGCAGCGAGTGACGTCACGGCGATCGGCAGTCATGGCCAAACTGTCTGGCATGAGCCTGAAGGCAGTAATCCTTTCACCCTGCAGCTTGCCGATCCCAATACCATCGCCCAACTAACCGACATCGACACTGTTGCGGATTTTCGCGGTCGCGACATGGCAGCAGGAGGTCAGGGAGCGCCGTTGGCCCCGATTCTGCACCAGAAAGTATTTCGCTCAGAAACCGCGGATCGTGCGATCGTCAATATAGGCGGCATCGGTAACATCACCTACCTGCCCACGACAGGCAATTGCCTGGCATTCGATACGGGCCCTGGCAATGTGTTGATGGACTACTGGGCCGAGCACAATTTGCAAACACCATTCGATATAAATGGGGAGTGGGCCGCATCTGGGGTGATGCAATTGGAACTGCTCAATGCGCTGCTCGCAGATCCCTATTTCCAGCGCGAGCCACCCAAGAGCACCGGCCGGGAGCGATTTAACGGCAAATGGTTGCAGGAAAAGCTTAAGTCCCTCGGTGGCAAGTTAAAGCCGGAAGATGTGCAGGCCACCTTACTGACTTTTACCGCCTCGACTATCGTCAGTGATCTCACTCAGTTTACCAACGCACAGGAAGTCTATGTGTGTGGTGGCGGCGCGCATAACGCGGCGCTAATGAACGAGCTCGCAAAACTCGCCGGTGAACAGTCTGTGCACTCAACTACAAGACTCGGCGTGGATCCGGATTGGGTTGAAGCGATGTGTTTCGCCTATCTGGCCAGGCAGGCGATCAACGGCGAGAAGGTAGATACAACTTCTTTTACCGGCGCTACCTCACCGGTTCGGCTCGGCGGTATTTACCGGGCCTGAAGATCTAAAAGCTATTCTTTGTGAATTAAACAGAGAATGAAGCACCACAACCGCAAGTCGTTGTGGCCATTGGATTGTCGACGACGAAGCGTGATCCTTCCAGTCCTTCTATGTAGTCGATTCTGGAACCAACCAGGTACTGGTAGCTCAATGGATCGACAACCAGCGATGCACCCTTGTTTTCGATTACCGTGTCGTCTTCCTTGACGTCTTCCTCAAAAGCAAAACCATACTGGAACCCGGAACAGCCGCCACCGGTTACAAACACGCGTAACTTCAAATTGTCATTGCCCTCTTCGGTAATGAGGCTGTGCACCTTGTCAGCCGCATTATCGGTAAAGGTCATGATGACTGGTTCTGCAGTTTGAACTACGGACATCGGTTTTCTCTGTGGTTCCTGTGTCGCTTCAATTGCCGAAGCGGGTTAATAACTTAGGGATTTAGTCAGGTATTATACCCGACCAAAAGCCCTGGTACAGCCCTGTATTTGGGGGCTGAGCCAGTCTTTTTCAATCGGAGTTGTGGCTGGGGCTGGGGAAGCCTCAGTCTTTCTGCAGCGATTCCTGGTTAAAAGGCAGCTTGCGGCTGTCGTTACCCAGGCGCTTGGAATCGAGCTGGTTGGAGCCGATGTGCATCAGGTTGCCATTGACCTCGGAGCCCATCACCATCTCAATCAGGTTGTAATACACATTACCAACCACCACTGCTTTGGACGCGAGCTCAATGTGGGTCGCAGCACGAACATCACCCTGGACCAGGCCATTGATGATGGCAGAAGGTACGCAGATCTCGCCTTCTACCGCGCCCTTCTCGGCCACGCGAATCAGTGCGGCCGAATCATCCTCGGCATAAATGTTCCCTTTCACGCGGCCCTCGATAATCAGCTCACCACTGAAGTGCAGATCACCAATAATCTCGGTCGTGCGTGATATCAGCGTGTGCGCATCGCTTCTCGAATTTGATTTTGCATCATCGCTCTTGCCGAACATTTTTATTCCTCTGCTTTCGTCTAGTGCTCGTTACGGGATCAAAGGGGTCAGAGTACTTTGATCGCCTTCATATTCCGTATTCTGGACAACAATCGGTGAAACCAGATCAAAGTACTCTGACCCCTTTGATCTCCTTTGTTACTCGCCTTCAACCACCCAGCTAAAATCCTGGTTGATGGTTTTCTCTACTGGCTCATTTGAGACCGCGGCGATCTGAATTCTATCTGGCGTGAAGCCCTCAGGAAGTGCCAGCTCTCCCTCAATGTTCTGAAAATACTTGAATCGCAGGCGTATATCCAGTTGATCTTCATTTTCACTCAGGTCGCGGAGGGGATAGACAACTTGCTCATCGTTGAGGCTGCCAACCAGATTCACGTTGACGTGCCCTTCCAGGAAAGTATCCCCGTCAGCATCCTCCTGGCGCATCACCAGTTTGTACCGGTAACTCAAAGGCTCATCGGAGGTGCTGATATCAAACTGACCAATTATCAGGCCGGTGTCTTCGGTCTCCTCGGAGACTACCTGGCGGTAATAGACGATATCCTGTTCCAGCTGTGCAACCCGCTCGCGCAAGGTACGAATGGTCGTTTGCACTTCTTCGGTGGCTCTCTGGTCCATGACGCTGGCGCGATCGAGGATCGCTATTTGCCTGCGCAGGTCTGAGTTTTCCGATTGCAGTGAGTCTATTTGCGAAACCAGTTCGGCACGATCGGCCTGTGCAGTTTCCTGGGAGAGTAAGGTGGTGTAGTAGCCATAGGCCCAGCCGCCAAGTGCTGAGGCGGCGACGCCGAACAAGACAGCACCAGTAAACAAGAATCGTTGTCCCGGTCGGTGCGGAACAACAACCATCTTCTCCTGCTTACTACCTTTGACAACATTTGGCATCAGGAAATCTCCAGAAACACCTCTTGCTACTATTTATGGCAGCAGTGCGATGCCTTCCAAACCGGCTGTTTCATCCAGGCCGAACATGATATTGAAATTCTGAATAGCCTGTCCGGACGCGCCCTTGACCAGATTGTCTTCTGCTGCCAACACGATGACTGTATCAGTCGCGGCCGAATAGGTGACGGCAACTGAGCATCGGTTGGACCCTCTTACGGATCGGGTTGCCGGATATTCACCGGCAGGCAAGACATCGACAAACGGTTCATTAGCATAGCGGTCATTAAAAATTGATTGCAACTGCTCTACTGTGACCGAAATACCAGTTTTCACCGGTGCATAGAGCGTTGCCAGGATTCCGCGCACCATGGGCGTCAGGTGAGGAATAAAAGTCAGCCCAACAGCGCCACCATTGGCCAGGGCAATTCCCTGGCAAATTTCCGGATGGTGCCTGTGACCTTCGACCCCATAGGCTCGAATAGATTCCGTGGCTTCGCAGAGCAGGTAATCTTCGGCAGCCTTGCGACCGGCGCCGCTGACGCCAGATTTCGCATCGGCAATGAGCCTTGAAGCGTCTACCAGTCCGGCTTCGATCAGTGGCAAGAACCCAAGCTGAACCGCAGTGGGATAGCACCCTGGCACGGCAACCAGAGTCGCCTGCCTGATCGCCTCGCGATTTACTTCCGGCAGGCCATAAACTGCCTGCTCGACCAACTCAGGGCTGGCGTGGGCGGTCTTGTACCATTGTTCCCAAAGTGGGATGTCCTTGACGCGAAAATCAGCCGAGAGATCGATGACCTTCACACCCGCAGCCAGCAGTTGGCCGGCCGTGTTCATGGCGACCGCGTGAGGGGTGGCATAGAAAACCGCATCACAGGACTGAAGGCTGTCATCATCCGGCGAGGTGAAAGGCAGATCCAGGTGGCCGCGTAGATTGGGAAAATGCTTGGCCACGCCAGTGCCCTGCAGCTCCCTCGAAGTAACCACAGCTATTTCCACATCCTTTCGGGGCGCCAGTAAACGCAACAGCTCGACACCGGTATAGCCGGTCGCACCCACTATGCCTACTTTAATCACGATCTACTCCGTAGAGTTTTTTGGCTCATCTGAGACCTGAGCCGAATGGGAGGTGCATCATACACCGCGACAGGAATTTTGCAATAAATGAGCGCTTTTTGACTGTGATTTCAGCGACTTAGCCACCTCCTGCCACCTGGCGTGCCCACCCAGTTCCGAC
>CAYTLI010000126.1:0-7755 GCA_964438455.1 uncultured Pseudohongiella sp. | reverse complement strand
ACGATGCGAACTGCTATACCAGGCGCCTTGGTTCATTGGCTCTTCCTGACACCAGACAATTGACTCGACATTTTTATATTGCAGTAAACATTTCTGGAAATCGTCTTGCGGGAACGGGTAAAGCTGCTCCAACCTGACAATCGCAATATCGTCGATACCCCTGTTTCTGCGTTCTGCGCGCAGGTCGTAATAAACCTTGCCACTACAGATCACCAGCTTCTTAACCTTGTCCTTATCAAGATCATCAGTCTCATCAATGATCACCTGGAAGCTGCCCTCGGCGAGCTCTTCCAGGGATGAAACGCTCTCCTTGTGTCGAAGCAGACTCTTCGGCGACATAACGATAAGCGGTTTACGCAAAGGACACAGCACCTGCTTTCGCAGCAGGTGAAATATCTGCGCCGAACTGGTTGGCAAACAGACCTGGATGTTGTGCTCTGCTGATAACTGCAGATAGCGCTCGAGTCGTGCAGAAGAGTGCTCGGGCCCCTGGCCTTCATAGCCATGAGGTAATAGCAGAGTCAGGCCACAGAGCCGCTCCCACTTGTGTTCGCCACTGGTGATAAACTGGTCGATCACTACCTGGGCCGAATTGGCAAAGTCACCGAACTGAGCCTCCCAGATGATCAATGCATTTGGCATGGTCGTGGCGTAACCATACTCGAACGCCAGCACCGCCTCTTCCGACAACAGGGAATCATAAATAGTGAATTTGCTCTGTTTGGCAGCCAATTCCTGCAACGGAATAAACGCTTCGCCGGATACCTGGTCGTACACGACGGCATGACGGTGAGAGAAAGTACCACGTCCCACATCCTGCCCGGTGATTCGAACAGCATTACCGCTGGTAAGGACACTGGCATAGGCAAGAGTTTCGGCCATACCCCAATCCAGCGGAAGTTCACCAGCGGCCATCTTTGCCCGGTCGTCATAAACTTTTTGTACTTGTCGCTGCAATGTAATGCTCGATGGTATTTCAACCATCTTCTTCGCCAGTGCCTGCAAATTGGTGAGCGGTATTGAAGTGTTGTAGTAAGGACTCCAGTCGTGACCAAGATAGGGGCTCCAGTCGACGAATAACTCTACCGAAGGTTCCTTGACCAGACTCTTCACCACATGCTCACCCGTATCCAGTGTCTGACGGAAGTTTGCGCTCAACTCACTGGAATCCTGCAAACTCATGACGCCATCTGCAGCCAGTTTCTCCGCGTACAGGGTGCGCGTCGTCTTCTGCTGCTTGATCGCTGCATACATCAGTGGCTGGGTAGCGAATGGCTCGTCGGTTTCGTTATGACCTCGACGTCGATAACAAACCAGGTCAATAACCACATCCTTCTGGAATTCATAACGGAAATCCAGCGCCAGTTGCGTTACAAACAGCACGGCTTCCGGATCATCGGCATTGACGTGAAAAATTGGCGCCTGCACCATCTTCGCTACATCGGTACAGTATTCTGTAGATCGGGCATCATCCTGGCGAGAAGTAGTAAAACCAACCTGGTTATTCACGATGATGTGCACGGTGCCGCCGGTAGAGAATGCCCGCGTCTTGGACATCTGGAAGGTCTCCATCACCACACCCTGACCGGCAAAAGCCGCATCACCGTGGCAGATTATTGGGAGAACCTTCTTGCCTTCCGGATCCTTGCGACGTGACTGGCGTGCGCGAACCGAACCTTCTACCACAGGCGCAACGATTTCCAGGTGCGACGGGTTGAAGGCCAGCGCCATATGCAGTTCGCCACCGGCTGTCATGATATTGGATGAGAATCCCTGGTGGTATTTCACATCCCCGGAGCTGACAAACTTCGTTTTTCCTTCAAACTCATCAAACAGGTCTGCCGGATTCTTGCCAAGAATATTAACCAGAACATTGAGGCGGCCTCGGTGCGCCATGCCCAAAACGATTTCCTTGGCGCCGTACTTGCCGGCACGCTGCACCAGTTCATCCAGCGCAGGGATCAGGCTTTCACCACCTTCCAGACCAAATCGCTTGGTACCCGGGTATTTTGAATCCAGGTGTTTCTCCAATCCCTCTGCAGCGGTTAACCGCTCCAGTAAATGCTTCTTTACATCGTTCTGGAAACTCGGGTGACCGTCGTTGCTTTCAATACGCTGTTGAATCCACTGCTTCTCTTCAAGGTTCACGATATGCATGAACTCATAGCCGACAGAGTTACAGTAGATTCGCTCGAGGGTATCGACAATTTCTTTGAGCGTCGCTTTGTCTTTGCTTATAAACAGTGAGCCAGTCTGAAAAACGGTAGAAGCATCGAGAGGTGAGAGTTCGTGAAACTCCAGTTCCAGGTCAGGCACTCGCTCCCTCGGCATTAGACCTAAGGGATCGAGCGCAGCTTTTTGATGACCCCGAACCCGATAGGACGAAATAAGCTGCAGAACCTGTACCTGCTTGCTCTCGTGTTCCGAGTCAACGATGTCTTCGTTGCTGAGCACCTGCGCATACCGACTGGTCTTGCCCAGGGCTTTGAATTCTTTCTGGATCTCGGCATGGGAGACATCCTGGTTGCCATTTTCTGCCGGCAGGCTGTCAAAAAAATCGCGCCACTGACCCGGCACGGCATTTGGATCAGACAGGTACGCCTCATACATTTCTTCAACGTATTCAGCATTAACACCAGCCAGGTGACCAGTGTTCCACATTGCTTCCATTACACTGTCGTGCATTGACATCGTAGTTCTCGCTTTAATCCGGGTTACTCGCACCCGACAACAAAAGTGGAGATAGGCGGATCAGGTTCCCTGTGACAACAGCATGCTGCGGATATGCCCGATAGCACGAGTCGGATTCAATCCCTTTGGGCACACCGCGACGCAGTTCATGATGCCGCGACACCGAAAAACACTGAATGGATCGTCCAGGGCCGAGAGTCGTTCTTCTGTTGCGGTGTCACGACTGTCGGCAAGAAAGCGATAGGCTTGCAGAAGCCCTGCGGGACCGATGAATTTATCCGGATTCCACCAGAAAGAGGGACAATTGGTACTGCAGCAGGCGCAGAGAATACATTCGTACAAACCATCAAGCTTGGCCCGGTCCTCGGGAGATTGCAGTCTTTCTATTGCCGGTGCTGGCTTATCGTTAATCAGGTAGGGTTGGACCTTCTCAAACTGCTTGTAGAAGATGGACATGTCCACGACGAGATCCCGAATAACCGGCAGTCCGGGCAGCGGGCGCAGCACCAGTTTCGTAGCCGGACCACCGAGCTGGGATAGCGGCGTGATGCAGGCCAGGCCATTGGTGCCATTCATATTCATGCCGTCAGAACCGCACACCCCTTCCCTGCAGGATCGACGATAAGCAACAGAAGCATCCTGTTCCTTCACCAGCGCCAACACATCCAGCACCATCAAATCCTTGCCAGCAGGGATTTCTACCTCAAACTCCTGCATGCGAGGTTTTTCATCGGTCTCCGGATTGTAACGATAGATACTGACTAACACTTGCCTATCACCTTTGAACAATTGATCACTACCTGTCTATCAAACGAACAGGTGTGAGCTAATTAATATGTGCGCACCTTGGGCTCGAATGTATCGACAGTTTTCGGCGAGAAGTTAACGTCGCGTTTACCCACTCGCTTCTCGTTTGGAAAGTAGAGCGAATGGCAAAGCCAGTTTTCGTCGTCACGTTCACGAAAATCGTCTCGCGCATGAGCACCCCGGCTTTCGTTGCGAGCTTCTGCCGCGATTGCGGTCGCTTCTGCAACCTCGAATAAATTCTGCAACTCCAGCGCCTCGATACGCGCGGTGTTGAATGTGCTGCTTTTATCTTCAAGGTAGAGGTTGTCCAGGCGTTCGCGAATGGCCTGCAGTTTCTGAATGCCTTCCTGCATGAACTCACCTTTTCGGAAGACGCCGAAATGATTCTGCATCACTTCCTGCAATTCAGCGCGCAAGGCTGGCACACTTTCACCCGAAGTCGTCTCATCCAGTTTGACTTGTCGTTCCAGCGCCGCATCAACGTCGGACTTCGCAGCAACGCGCTGCTCCACGCCCTGGGATAACATCTCTTCAATATATTTACCCGCGGCGCGACCGAACACGACCAGGTCCAGCAGGCTATTGCCGCCCAGGCGATTCGCGCCATGGACAGATACACAGGCAACCTCACCCACAGCGAACAATCCGGGAACTATTTCATCCTCGCCCGCCGCATTTTGTGTAATCGCCTGTCCGTGAATGTTGGTAGGTATGCCACCCATCATGTAATGACAGGTTGGTACCACTGGAATCGGTTCCTTGACCGGATCCGCGTGGGCGAAAGTACGGGAAAGTTCCAGAATGCCAGGCAGCTTCGCGTTGAGCACATCCTCACCCAGGTGATCCAGCTTCAACTTCACATGATCACCCTTCTCGCCACAGCCCCTGCCTTCGAGAATTTCCAGCACCATGGACCGAGCGACCACATCTCTGCCCGCAAGATCCTTGGCATTGGGTGCGTAGCGTTCCATGAAACGTTCGCCATCCTTATTAATCAGGTACCCACCTTCGCCACGGCAACCTTCGGTCACCAGTGTGCCGGCGCCGTATATTCCGGTGGGATGAAACTGCCACATCTCCATGTCCTGCATGGGATAGCCCGCGCGCAGAGCCATGCCGACTCCATCACCGGTGTTGATCAAGGCATTGGTCGTGGAGGCATAGATTCTGCCAGCGCCACCGGTAGCGAAGACCGTTGCCTTTGAATCAATAAATACTGTCTCGCCATTTTCAATACAGATGGCAATCACACCCACGATGGCGCCGTCCTGGTTCTTCACCAGATCGGTGGCATACCACTCGTTAAAAAACACCGTATTGTTCTTCAGATTGCCCTGGTACAAGGCATGCAAGAGCGCATGGCCGGTACGGTCGGCAGCGGCACAGGTCCGGGCGGCTTGCCCTCCCTTGCCAAAATCCTTGGATTGGCCACCGAATGGCCTCTGGTAGATGCGGCCGTTTTCCGTGCGCGAAAAAGGCAAGCCCATGTGTTCAAGTTCGAAAACCGTTTGCGGACCTTCGCTACACATGTACTCGATGGCGTCCTGATCACCGATGTAATCAGAACCCTTAACCGTGTCATACATATGCCAGCGCCAGTCATCATTCGGGTCTGCACTGGCAATCGCGCAGGTAATGCCTCCCTGGGCAGAAACGGTATGAGAACGGGTTGGGAAGACTTTAGAAATTACGGCAGTCTTGTAACCGGATTGCGCGAGCTGCAATGCCGCTCTCATTCCGGCGCCACCACCACCGACAATTACTGCGTCGAATGAAATGTTTCTGAATCCAGCCATCTAACTTCCCCAGAGAATCTCGATTCCCCACAGCAGATAGATCGCAACGAGGAGTATGCATCCAGCCTGGTAGATGAGGCGGATTGCGGTGGCACCCTTGCCTATATGCCGCTCGGTCAGATAATCGGTGCCTACCGTCCACATACCAATCCATGCGTGTGCACAAAGCGAAGCAAGAGTAATCAGACTGAACAGGCGCATCGCGGTTGAGTCGAATAATTCACGCCATTGCTGGTAATCCATATCTGGCGTCATCACCAGACTACCCAGCAGACACAGGGTGTATGCGGCGAGGATAACTGCTGAGAAACGCTGGATCAGCCAGTCAGACAGGCCCGAACGGCTCAGATTAGTGGCGTTGGTTACCATATCCATGTCCCCGCCAGTGCAAATAACAGGACTGCGACAGCAAATACGAGCGTGGCACCCATCTTCGCACCTTCCTTTGTCTCACCTATACCCAGGTCCATTAGTAAATGCTTGATACCGGCTACAAAATGGTAGGCGAGAGCGCAAAGCACTAGCCAGAGCGCAATCCTGGCGATCGCTCCCTCGAGGATGGTTTCAACCAGGGCGAATCCAGCGGCAGAATCCAGAGAAAGATCAAGCAGATAGAGTAGCCCGGCGATACCGATGAAGAGCGCCACGCCTGAAATTCGATGCAGGATTGAAGCGATGGCAGCTAGCGGGAATCTGATGCTGAGGAGGTTGAGATTTACCGGTCTATTGTCTTTCACGATTCTCGCTGCTGAAAAAACTGTCCAGGTTTTGTCAAAAACCCGCAAACTATTTGAATTAATTAAACAAATTTGGAAATCAACGGCGGCAAAGTATATGCGCTAAGCCCGGCTAATACAATAAATTGCCGATTGAATCCGACGAATATGACAATAGCTTGTCAACGCGCTCAAGCGCAGGCCAGTGAACTACCAATTGACCCCAATTGCCGATTGGTTCAGACGTGCAAACATCCAGATTACAAATCACTATCTGTAGTTTACGGAACGAAAAAACAAGGGCTTATGGATCAATCAATGGTCGAATCTTCAAGGTAAAAATTTGACAAGGCGACCGCTTCATCCCTATGCTCTCCACCCCGATTTAGAGCGGAAAAACCACCTGCCTGGCAGGCCCTCCAAACACAACAATTACCGGTTTTTCCGCCTGCACTGGTTTCTAGGGAACACGTCCACAGGAGTTTGGCATGAGTGATAAATTGGCCCGGTTAAGCATTGACGGGATAGATGAGACTATTGAATTACCCGTTTACGCTGGCAGTACTGGACCAGATGTAGTTGATGTTCGCAGCCTGGTGAGCAAGGGTGTGTTTACCTACGACCCGGGCTTCGTTTCAACTGCCGCATGTGATTCAGATATCACCTATATCGATGGTTCTGCAGGAGTCCTACTCCATCGCGGATATCCCATCGAACAACTCGCTGAAAAATCAAACTTCCTGGAAACCTGTTTCCTGCTCCTCAATGGCGAATTACCCAATACCGAGGAAGGCCAGGCTTTCGAAAATTCGATTCGCTATCACACCATGGTGGATGAAGCGATCCACCAGTTTTTCCGTGGCTTTCCGCGCACTGCGCACCCCATGGCCATGCTATGTAGTGTAGTCGGCGCTCTCTCTGCCTTCTACCATGACAATCTGGACATCGATAATGCAGAACATCGCATGCGCGCTGCCCACCGTGTCATTGCGAAAATGCCTACACTTGCTGCCATGTGCTACAAACATGGCGTAGGACAGCCATTCATGTATCCACAAAATAGTATGGGCTTCGCAGAGAACTTCCTGCACATGATGTTCGGCACGCCATGTGACGAGCCAAAAGTGAGCCCAGTACTGGCCAAGGCTATGGACACGCTGTTCCTGTTGCATGCAGACCACGAACAGAATGCTTCAACTTCGACCGTTCGCCTGGCTGGCTCAACCGGCACCAACCCTTATGCCTGCATCGCGTCTGGTATCGCCGCACTTTGGGGCCCTGCACATGGTGGAGCGAATGAAGCGGTACTGGAAATGCTTTACCAGATTGGTGACGAATCACGCATCGAAGAATTCATTGCCCGAGCGAAAGACAAGGATGATCCATTCCGGCTAATGGGATTTGGCCACCGCGTGTACAAGAATTACGATCCAAGGGCGACTGTTATCCGCGGCATCTGTGACGAGGTTCTGGATGAACTGGGAGCAGAAAACGATCCCTTGTTGCGCATAGCCAAGAGACTGGAAAAGATCGCTCTCGAAGATGAATACTTTATCGAGCGCAAATTATTTCCAAACGTGGATTTCTACTCCGGCATCATCCTGAAAGCCATCGGCATTCCCACCAGCATGTTCACCGTGATCTTTGCTACTGGCAGAACACCAGGCTGGATAGCACACTGGCATGAGATGCTGAGTGAGCCCTATCGAATCGGTCGTCCCCGGCAGCTGTATAAGGGTCATACG
>CAYTLI010000125.1:0-7758 GCA_964438455.1 uncultured Pseudohongiella sp. | reverse complement strand
ATTGCGTCCATCAGGCTCTTGATCGCTGCTGGCTCGGTGTGCCGTTTGGGTTCGCCCATGAAAAGCGTGACGCCAAGTGCTGGCAAGCAGAACACGGCGCAGCTGATGTAGGCCACAGTCCAGCCGAAACTGCTTGCCACGATCAATGCCACAGCAGCGGTCACATTGGCACCAATTCGCCAACCATATTGATGCATTCCCGATCCGGTGCCGAGTTGATGCGGTTCCAGCAACTCGATTCGATAGGCATCCAGAATAATGTCGAGGGTTGCGCCAAGAATACCCACGGATACAGCAGCCAGAGCTACTGTAGACAAGGCCTGGGTGGGATCGGCAACTCCCAGGAAAATCACCGCCAATACGACCAGCAAACTCACCAACCAGAGCCAACTGCGTCGTTGCCCGAATCTGCCAATAATTGGCAGTTTGAAATTATCGACTATGGGTGCCCAGAGGAATTTGAAGTTGTATGCCAGGAATGACAGCGCAAAGGCAGTTACGGCACTCTTCGAGATGCCATCCTGCGCCAGGCGCGTGGTCAGCGTCGCTGCAATCAATGCATAGGGAAAAGCAGAGGAAACGCCGATGAAAAATGCAGCGATTGGCGCAGCTTCTACATAGGGACGCACGCTCTGGGGTACGCGCGCTCTCCAGCCCTCTATGAGATTACTCTCTACTGATGACATCCAGGCTCCCTGTGTGTGGGCAAATGATCTTCAGGATTTCTAGTCGCGAAAGTTGTTGAATTGCAGAGGCAAATCGATCTTCGCGTCTTTCAACATGGCAATGACATTCTGCAGATCGTCTCGTTTTTTGCCGGTGACGCGCAACTTGTCACCCTGAATGGCGGTTTGCACCTTGAGCTTGGTGTCTTTCACCATCTTCACCATTTTGCGGGCGAGTTCGGAATCGATTCCTTGTTGCAGCTTTACCAGCATAGTGGCTTTCTGACCTGAGACTTCAATGTCCCCTTCTTTCAGAGCCTTTACATCAATGCCTCGCTTCACCAGCTTGCCGCGCAATATGTCGAGCATCTGGTGTACCTGAAAATCTACTTCGGCCGATACGCTGATATCCGAAGATTCAGTCAGGCTGAACCTGGCGTCGACTCCTTTGAAATCAAAGCGGGTGCCGACTTCGCGATTAGCCTGATCGAGGGCGTTATTGACCTCATGCAAATCTACTTCTGAGACAATATCAAACGATGGCATGGCGAGCATTTCCTCTATTCTTGTTATTCACGGGCATACGAGAATAGGCAGTTTACCACCTGCCCTTGTTGCTTGCCGCGCATTGAGATGGATTGTTGCGAAGAACGCTGTGAATTAACAGGTACTTCTACAGCGCCAGATGGCGAATATCGCCCAACAGTCTGACCAGGTAGTCAGCGAACATGCCACCGTCTACACCATTAACTGCCTTGTGGTCATAACTCAAAGTGATTGGCAGCATCTTGCGAGGTTTAAATTCGCCGTCTATATAGACCGGTTTGATTGCCGTCTTGGACACTCCGAGTATCGCCACTTCGGGCGCATTGATAATGGGGATAAATCCTGTACCGCCAATTGCTCCAAGACTGGAAATGGTGAAACATGCTCCCTGCATCTCCTCCATGCTCAGCTTTCTGTCGCGGGCTTTGGCGCTCAACTCGATCACTTCCTCGGCAAGCTGCCAGATCGATTTCTTGTCGACATCCCTGATCACCGGCACAACCAGACCTGCTTCAGTAGCGACTGCCATACCAATGTGGCAATACTTCTTCTGAATGACATATTCACCGGAAGAGTGCAGCGATACATTGAACTGGGGATATTCTGCAAGCGTCTTCGCGCAGGCCTTGAGGAGGAAAGGCAAGAAGGTCAGCTTGACCCCTTTCTTCTCGGCTTCGGGTTTCAATTCTGCCCTGAAGTCTTCCAGGTCGGTGACATCTGCCTCGTTGAACTGCGCCACATGAGGAACTGATGACCAGTTACGAATCATGTTATTGGCAGTCAGCTTGTGTAATTTGCTGCGCGGGATCTGTTCGATTTCACCAAATTGGGAGAAGTCGATATCCGGTACCGCCGAGACAGGGGCGCCACCAGCAGCCGGGCCATTTATCCGCGCCTTGACGAATTCATGGACGTCTTCTTTCAATACCCTGCCGCGCGCGCCACTTCCGTTGATTAGCAAGAGATCCACACCAAGTTCTCTGGCGAGCTTGCGCACCGCCGGACCAGCATAGACTTTACCTGCACTGGCGGTAGCCGATGTGCTTGCCACCGCTGGCTTTGGCGCTGTTGGTGCTGGCGTGGCAGCACTCGCTGCAGCCGCAGGCTGTTTTGGTGCAGCAGTTTGCTCAACTGCGGCTGGCGCACTGGGTTCCGAATCTGGCGCAGTTGCGGCAGCTCCCTTGAGCTTCAGGATTGGCGAGCCGGTCTTGACCTTGTCACCAACCTTGAGCAGCAACTCTTCGATTTCACCTTCCCGGGAGGCAGGCACTTCCATCGCCGCCTTGTCAGACTCCAGCGTTATCAGGGGATCTTCGGCTGCTACCTTGTCACCAGCGGATACATGTATCTCGATGACATCGACCTCATCGTCAGTACCCAGATCCGGGACGTGTTCAACCGCAGATACGATGTCGGCAGCTTCGGAGGAAGCGGTTTCCTCTGGCGCGGCTGGTTCCTCTTTTGCTGGCTCTTCTGCCACAGCTTCCTCTGCTGTTTGCTCATCATCAGCGGATTCTGCGGCATCGGTTTCCAGCGTGAGTATCGGACTTCCTGTGCTGACCTGGTCGCCCAGATTTACTTCAATGCTCTTGACGACCCCCGCCTTTGGTGCAGGAATTTCCATCGCCGCCTTGTCACTCTCCAGCACCAGGAGAGAGTCATTCTCAGCGACGCTATCACCCACCGCAACCAGCAATTCAATGACTTCGACTTCGCTCGCTTCGCCTAGGTCAGGTACATTTATTTTTTCAATCGCCAAAGCTGATGCTCCTGCTTTAATTTCTCACTGGCGCCTTGCCCAGTTCAGTTTTCTACTGTGCCAACGGGTTGGGTTTTGCCTTATCGATTCCGGTTTTCTTCATGAAGTCGGTAATCTGTTTCTGCGTTACCAGATCCAGCGCCTTCAGCTCAGTCAATGCCGCGAGCACAATAAATTTGCTGTCCACTTCGAAAAAATGTCGCAGCTGCTCACGACTATCTGAGCGACCAAATCCATCGGTGCCCAGGACTCTAAAAGTATCGGGCACAAACTCACGGATCTGGTCAGAATAGACTTTCATATAGTCAGTGGCTGAGACGACAGGCCCCTTCTGTTTTGCAAGCTGTTGCGTTACATAAGGAATTTTTGGTTTGCCACCGGGATTCAGCATGTTCTCCCGGGTAACTTCTATTGCCTCTCGGCGCAACTCGTTGTAGCTGGTCACACTCCACACATCAACGGGCACGGCGTAATCCTTACGCAGAATTTGCGCCGCCGCCTGAACCTCCCTGAGGATAGTACCGCTTCCCAGCAACCTGAACCGCTGATCCTTCATCAGCGGCTTGCTTACCTTGTAATCCTTGCTACCACCATCTTCCAGCAGATACATGCCCTTGATGATGCCTTCTTCAGCACCCTTGGGCATTTCGGGCTGCTGGTAATTCTCATTCATCGTAGTGATGTAGAAGTAGACGGACTCCCTCTCTGCGTACATTCGACGTAAACCTTCCTTGATGATTACAGCTAACTCGAACGCATAAGTAGGGTCATAACTCACACAATTGGGAATCGTGGAGGCAAGAATATGGCTGTGACCATCCTGGTGTTGCAGGCCTTCACCATTCAGGGTGGTCCTGCCTGCAGTCGCCCCGATCAGGAATCCGCGGGCCTGGGAGTCCCCGGCCGCCCAACACAAGTCACCGACTCGCTGAAAACCAAACATGGAGTAATAAATATAGAACGGGATCAGCGGGTAATTATTGACACTATAGGAAGTTGCAGCCGCCAACCAGGCAGAGAATGCGCCGGATTCGGTGATACCCTCTTCAAGCATCTGACCTTTCTTGTCTTCCCGGTAATACATTACCTGGTTTGAATCAGATGGATCGTATAATTGCCCTACCGCTGAGTAGATTCCCATCTGGCGGAACATACCTTCCATACCAAATGTTCTCGCCTCGTCGGGCACGATCGGCACTACGCGCTCACCTATTTCCTTGTCTTTAACCAGGATACTCAACATACGCACGAAAGCCATCGTGGTAGAGAGTTCGCGATCGCCACTGCTTTTGAGCTGCCCCTCGAAAGCATCGAGTCCCGGGACTTTCAGTACCTGCGACTCAGCACGGCGCTGGGGCAGTGAAGCACCCAGTGGTTCACGCATCTTGCGCATGTACCTGAGTTCCAGGCTATCTTCCGCAGGCCTGTAATAGGGAACTTCTTCCAGCTTGTCGTCCTTGATTGGAATACCGAAGCGGTCCCTGAATTTTTTCAGCGATTCAACATCGAGCTTCTTCACCGAGTGGGTAGCATTCTGTGCTTCTGCCGCACCACCAAAAGCGTAGCCTTTTACTGTCTTGGCAAGTATCACTGTTGGCTTTCCGTTAGCCTTCACTGCCTGCGCATAGGCTGCGTAGACCTTGTAAGGATCGTGGCCACCACGATTCAGCGCCATGATGTCATCGTCAGAGAGATGCTCAACCATCTTCAATAACTCTGGGCTCTTACCGAAAAAATTCTCACGGGTGTAAGCGCCTCCGCGACTCGCATAGTTCTGGTATTCACCGTCGACAACTTCGTCCATGCGCTCCTGCAACAAGCCGTCTTCATCAGCCTGCAGCAATGGATCCCAATGTCTTCCCCAGATGACCTTGATGACATTCCAACCGGCACCACGAAAGATGCCTTCCAGTTCCTGAATAATCTTGCCATTACCGCGAACCGGACCATCAAGTCTCTGCAGATTACAGTTGATCACGAAGATCAGATTATCCAGATGCTCGCGACCTGCTTTTCCGATCGCACCCAGTGACTCCGGTTCGTCCATCTCACCGTCACCGAGAAAGGCCCAGATCTTTCGATCCGAGTTGTCCATAAGTCCCCTGTTATGGAGATACTTCATCAAGTGAGCCTGGTAGATCGCCTGGATTGGACCCAATCCCATGGATACTGTTGGAAATTGCCAGTAGTCAGGCATAAGCCAGGGATGAGGATAGGAAGACAGGCCATTGCCATTAACCTCCTGGCGAAAATTGTCCAGCTGCTCTTCACTGATTCGTCCTTCAACGAAAGAACGAGCATAGATACCAGGTGCCGAATGGCCCTGGTAATAAATCAAATCACCTTCATTTTTATCTGAAGGTCCGCGGAAGAAGTAATTGAAGCCGATGTCGTAAAGGGTAGCCGATGAAGCAAAAGTTGAAATGTGACCACCGATGCTGGGATTGCGAATATTCGCTCGCATAACCATGGCCAGTGCATTCCAGCGAATTATTCCCCGGATCTGGCGCTCCATGAACATGTCGCCAGGCATGCGTTCTTCATCGAGGGGGGAAATGGTATTTGAATACGGAGTGACAACAGTGGTGATAGGTACGTAACGACCGGTACGAACAGCAGAGTCATTTAGCTTATCGATCAGATAATGAGCTCGCTCAATGCCCTCTTCATCTATTACCGATTGCAAGGCGTCCAGCCATTCTTTCGTTTCTTCCGGATTGATATCGCTGTTTTCAGTCATGCCTGTGCATCCCAATAGCCAGCTTCCCTGGCGTGAACTCATAGAATGTAAATTAATTACAAATCGCCGCGCATTCTACGTGAAATCGACGCTTTCTTCCATCAGCTCTTTGTTCATTATGTAGTTTTACTACATATTCCCTGCACTTCATCGATCCGATTGCATTACTTATTTATTCATTTATATCAATAAGTTGCAATGAAACCGCCAGCGCCCGCTTCGATTCAGTCACCCCTAACAGCACTGATACACACGAAAAACTACAAAATCTGCCAAACCAAAACAGCTCCTCCAGCGGCGCGTCGGTCCTGGGTCATTCCGGCTGCCAGCACAGCGACACAGGCATCCAGCCTGATCGTCTTCGCACCTCAGGTTATTTGCAGTCCAAAAATCGTAATCAATGCCAGGATAGCCAGCCAAATAGCCTGGCTGCGCTCCAGAAGCGCCTGCAGGTTTTCAATCTCTCGTTCTTGCATGGCAATCTCGGCCTGCTCTGCAGAGGAGGTTTCAAGCTCGTCATCTTCACTGCTGTTATTTCTGGCGCCAGACAATGCGCAGCGCGCGTATCCATGCAGGCGAACGGCCGCATTGGTGGCAGGATCGAATTCCCAGAATGATTTTTTCAGGTTCTCAAAACAGTGAACAAAGTTCCCCGCCAGGGAAAAAGTAATTGCCAGCAAACGCAGCGGTACCCACTCCAGCAAATAGATGATGCGCCTCACCAACTCCCCTTCATCTGCACTATGATTTTCGTGTTGCGTGTCACGCAATTGATAACTGACATAGCAGAACATGATGCCCATAGGGCCTGTGAGCATGTACCAGAAAAACATAACAAACATCTTCTCGAAGCAACGGTAGGTCAGCTGTTGTTTGAAGAATTCGCTAAGCGCTTCAGCGCTCTCTGATTCGGTCTCTTCCGGAATATTTAATTCTTCCCCCAGGTAGATCGTACAGGCCTCAAGATCTCCACGGCGCCATCTTTCGAGGAAGCAATTCACCAGGTTGCCGGGCTGGGTTCTATCGAAAGCAACCAGCAGCACGAGAATATGCAAAACCATAGTGGGCAGGCCGAACGCTACGCCTCGCAAATAGAGAAGCAACAACCCGAGTACCAGGAGGGGGATTCCATAGATGAACAGTAGCGGCGCCAGGGAAGAATACTTGTCATCAGACGTTTTCGAGCCCACCGATTCTTCCATCTTGCGACGAAAATTAAAGAACCAGGTGTCATCGAAGCGATCCAGATCCTTCAACCAGAGGTAATTGATTGTGAGACTAATCAGGATTACGAGGAAATTCATGGTTTAAATTTGCTTATCTGTAAGTGCAGATTGATAGAATTCCCAGTTAAAACAGGGCCCTGGGTCAGTTTTCCTGCCGGGCGCAATGTCACTATGACCTACGATACGATCTGTAGTCAATTGGGGATAGGCCTGCAGCAAGAGCCTGGTCACCTCGACAAGGGATTGGTACTGGTCTGGGGTGAATTCATCATTGTCCGTACCCTCCAGTTCGATGCCGATAGAGAACTCATTACAGTTCTCCCTGCCTGCGAAATTGGATTCACCTGCATGCCATGCCTTGCGATCGAAGGGGACAAATTGCGTAACACTGCCCCGGCGATCTATAAACAGATGGGAAGAAACCTTCAAGTCTTCAATTTCTGAGAAGAACGGGTGTATAGAACAGTCCAGTTCATTGCAGAAGAAATCCTGCACACATTGACTGCCGAATTCACCAGGGGGAAGTGAGATATTATGAATTACCAGCAGATCGATGGTAATTCCAGGCGGTCTTTCACTTTGGTTTGGTGACTCCACAAACCGGGCGCCGGACAAGACATGCTTATCGAGTGAGAATCGCATTGAGGACCAGTATGGGTAAAAGACAGCCTGTGATATTAGCACAGCGAGAAAGTCACATGACATTGAGGCCGAGCGCTCAAGTCGGGGAGGATCGGCTAGTGACGCGTGCGGTTGGCAGGCTCGATGAGGGTGCGGGAATCGCTATTGAAGTCGAGCACGGAATGCTGAAGTTGTAATTCG
>CAYTLI010000124.1:0-7785 GCA_964438455.1 uncultured Pseudohongiella sp. | reverse complement strand
TTACTGTATATACAACCAGTATATTGGCAAAAAATTGGATTCCTTTAATTTTTCTGCGCCAGCCGCTCAACCAGCCCAACCAGCGCGGCTTCTACGGTGGCAAGCCGCACCGCCTCCCGGTCTCCGGCGAAGTGAAAGCAGCTGGCATCCGCCTGATCGTCCACCTGCCAGGCGATCCAGACAGTGCCAACTGGCTTCTCTACGCTGCCCCCATCGGGGCCGGCGACACCACTGACTGCCACCGCAGCGCTGGCCTGACTGTGGTCCAGCGCGCCCTGGGTCATGGCCAGCACGGTCTCCTCGCTGACCGCACCCGGACCCCCCGGCACCAGGTAATCAGCCGGAACTCCGAGCAGGCGCTGCTTGGCGACATTGGAGTACGTGACGAAGCCGCAATCGAACCAGGCGGAACTGCCAGAGAGAGCTGTCAGGGATTGGGCAATCCAGCCACCGGTGCAGGACTCTGCCGTGGCCATGTATCGATTTTGCGCGGGCAGCAATTGTGCAAGCCGTTCGGTGGCGCGGAGAATGTTTTGCTTGAGTGATGACGGAGATGACACGATGCACAGATGGTAGCTCTAACAATCCCGCTGTCCAATCAAATTTCATTGCAAAAAGTGTAGAATCACCAGGCACCGATTTTCGATAACATCCGCAGTACCTGACAGTACTCATATAAAGCAGAACCCAGGGATTTGGCAGACACTCAATCACATACGCCGATGATGCGGCAGTATCTCAGCATCAAGGCGCAACACCCTGCCGAATTGCTTTTCTATCGCATGGGGGATTTCTACGAACTCTTCTATGACGATGCCAAGTCAGCTGCTCAAATTTTAGACATCACCCTCACCGCGCGTGGCAAATCCGCTGGTGAACCCATCCCCATGTGCGGCATCCCTTTTCACGCGGTAGACCGCTACCTGGTCAAGCTGGTGGAGGCAGGTGTTTCGGTTGCCATCTGTGAACAGATCGGGGATCCGGCCGCCAGTAAAGGCCCGGTGCAGCGGGAAGTTGTTCGCATCATCACTCCGGGTACCGTCAGTGACGAGGCCCTGCTCGATGCACGCCAGGATAATTGCCTGCTGGCTATCAGCCGTGATGACGGCAGCGACCCTACCTATGGCATCGCCTATACCAACCTGAGCAGTGGCCGCTTCGTGCTGAGTGAAGTACAAGGCTTGCCCAGCCTGCTCGGTGAGATCGAGCGCATTAAACCGGCAGAGATACTGATTCCCGATTCTGGCCCGGAGCTGGAACAATCCCTGAAACAGAAGGCGGTGCGCAAACGTCCGGTGTGGGAGTTCGAGCAGGACAATGCCCTGCGCTTGCTCAGCGAACACTTCGGCACCCGGGACCTGAGCGCCTTCGGCTGCGAACATCTCAACATCGCCTTGCGGGGGGCAGGCTGCCTGCTGCAATACGCCAGGGAAACCCAGAAAACCGAATTGCCACATATACAGGGCATCCAGGTCGAACAACTCAGCGACAGCGTCATTCTCGATGCCGCCAGTCGTCGCAACCTGGAGCTGGATATCAACCTGGCCGGCAGTCGTGACAATACCCTGCTCTCCATCATGGATACCACGTCGACAGCCATGGGCTCACGGCTGCTGACCCGCTGGCTCAATCGTCCGCTGCGGGATGTGGATATCCTGCAGGCGAGGCAGTCAGTTGTCGCCACCCTGCAGGAAGACTTCCTGTTTGAGAGACTGGCGGACTGCCTGCAGGAGATCGGTGACCTGGAACGCATCCTGGCCAGACTCGGCTTGCGATCTGCCAGGCCAAGAGATCTGGCCAGGTTGAGGGACAGCCTGGCCCTGCTGCCGCAATTACAACAGCTGCTTGCAGGTGCAGAAAACCAGCAATTAGGCAGCATCGCTACACGCATCGGTCAATTCCCCGAACAGGCAAGCCTGCTGACAAAAGCCATCGAAGAAAACCCTCCCGTGGTCATTCGTGAAGGCGGGGTCATCGCCCGAGGCTATGACAACGAATTGGATGAATTGCGCGATCTGAGCAGCAATGCCGGCCAGTTTCTGGTGGACCTGGAGTTGCGTGAACGGGAACGAACCGGGCTGTCCACACTGAAAGTGGGATTCAACCGGGTTCACGGCTATTACATCGAGATCAGCAAGGGCCAGGCGCACGATGAATTGCCAGCCGAATACGTGCGGCGCCAAACCTTAAAGAATGCGGAACGTTTTATTACACCAGAGTTGAAAGAATTCGAAGACAAAGTGCTGAGCGCCAACAGCAAGGCACTGGCCAGGGAGAAAGCACTCTACGAGGAATTGCTGGATCGGCTGGCTGAGAACCTCACCGCACTGATCGCTAGCGCAGAGGCTATCGCTGAACTCGACGTACTGAATTGTTTTGCCGAACGTGCGCGCAACCTGGATTTTTGTCAGCCCCTGATTAGCGATAAGGCAGAGATCGTCATCGAGGGTGGTCGCCACCCGGTGGTCGAGGCGGTGAGTGATGAAAGTTTTGTAGCCAATGATCTGATGCTAGATACGCAGCAGAAGATGCTAATCATCACCGGCCCCAACATGGGAGGTAAGTCTACCTACATGCGGCAGACCGCACTGATCGTCATTCTCGCATTGTGCGGCAGCAATGTACCTGCCAGCGCAGCCACAATCGGGCCGATCGATCGCATCTTCACCCGCATCGGCTCATCCGATGACCTGGCCGGAGGGCGCTCCACCTTCATGGTTGAAATGACCGAGACCGCATCCATCCTCCACAATGCCACACCGAACAGCCTGGTGTTGATGGATGAAATTGGTCGCGGCACCAGCACCTTCGACGGCCTTTCCCTGGCCTGGGCGGCAGCGATCTATATCGCCGAACGCATCGAAGCCTATACCCTGTTCGCCACCCACTATTTTGAACTCACTTCCCTGCCCGAGAGTTACGACTCGATCGCCAACGTGCACCTGGATGCGGTCGAACACGAACACGGCATCGTCTTCCTGCATGCGGTGAAATCGGGACCAGCCAACCAGAGTTATGGCCTGCAGGTTGCACAGCTGGCAGGCATCCCCGCCGATGTCATCGCCGCTGCCCGAGACAAGCTCAGCCAGCTGGAGCAAGGCGCCAGCGGTAGTGAAGCTGCAACAAGCCAGGAATCCAAGCCGGCGCAACCTCTGCAGAATGAGCTTTTCGCCACGGTGGATCACCCGGCAGTGGATTTCCTGCGCCGCCTGAACCCCGACGAAATCACCGCCAAGGAAGCCTTGAGCATCCTCTATGAGCTCAAACAGAAGGCTGACAGGCAGTGAGAAAATTCAATGAAGCTGCTAGAATCCCGCCTGCTTCGGCCGACACTATTAATTGGTCAATTCAGGGCCGAAACAGGCAAGTCAGTAAAATCAGGGGTAATCAGTAATGACATTTGTAGTTGGAGAAAATTGCATACGCTGCAAGCATACGGATTGTGTGGAAGTCTGCCCGGTAGATTGTTTCTACGAGGGACCGAATTTCCTGGTGATTCATCCCGATGAGTGCATCGACTGTGCACTGTGTGAGCCAGAATGCCCCGTCGACGCGATCTATGCCGAGGACGAATTACCGGAAGATCAGCAGGAGTTTCTGCAGCTCAATGCCGAGCTTGCTGATCAGTGGACTAACATCACCGAGAAGAAGGACGCGCTGCCAGACGCAGAAGAATGGGCCGACAAACCCAATAAGCGAGAATACCTGGAACGCTGATCTTTCACCGGCGCTTTGAAAAAAGCTGACTGGCCTGATGCCCGTCAGCTTTTTTATTGCCTGCAGCATTGCAAATTAAGAATTACCTGGTGGGCAGAAATCCCATGGGATCGACAGACTGTCCATCCCTGCGAATCTCGAAATGCAGCATCGGTTCACCGCTACTGTTCACCCCGACCTGCGCGATCTGCTGCCCTGCCACTACATGAGCTCCTTCTGGTACCAGCATGGCGCTGTTGTGCGCGTAAGCGCTAAGCAGGCGATCACTGTGACGAATAATAATCAGGTTGCCGGTTCCCTGCACACCTCTGCCTGAGTAGACAACATCTCCTGCACCAGCAGCAAGTACCGGGTCTCCCACATTACCGCTGATGTCGATGCCCTTTGCTTGTTCCTGAAAACCGCGAACGACTCTTCCTGCATGCGGCCACTGCCAGGAAACCGGTGCTGGCTGACCGCTCCCGCTGCTACCGACAGGAGCCCGGGATATACCATTGTTTAATATGCGACCTGCAGCATTGCTGGCAGACTCGATCAGGCTGCCGGCGATATTGCTCGCCAGGTCCAGTTCCTGCCCAACGAAGATGGTATAGGGCGGATTGAGTCCGTTTGCTGCTGCTATCTGACGAAAATCCTGATCGTACTGGAAGGCAATGGAGAACAGCGTGTCACCGGCTTGCACAATGTGCTTGCCAGGGTTAATGCCCGGCAGACTTAAACCGCCACCACTGTCCGCAGACCTGGAGCGCGGGTCAGGCTCGCGAGTACTACTACCGCTGCCGATGGGTCGGCGACTGATTCGGGACTCGCCACCTGCAGACGTGTTCGCTACCGGTGTTTGTACTCGCGCCGTGGCGGGCGCCTCAAAACTTGGTGAGGATGATACGGTGACGCTGGGTCGGGACAGATCAATATCCGCAGAGAGATCGCGGTCGCGACGTGCACTGCTGTTGCTGCTGATGATCTCGGGCGTGGCAACCACCTGGGTGCGCCCCTGCTCTATCACTGGGGCCGGTGTGTTACCGCAGCCAAATAAAAATGCACCGAGCACGAACGCAGAGGATCGTTTGCTGCGCCAGCTCCACGAATGCCACTGCTTGCCTGGCTGCGATTTTTTGTTAACGAATAAAAGCATAGCACCCTCAGGTTCTCTGCCTAAAAACCCGATGCAATAGTAATACCACGCCCGCCCCAACAATGACTGCAATCCCACTAGCCAACAGATGGGGGTCCAGACCGGTTGTCTCTGTATAGTTTAGCGGCCAAATTCTGCTGGTTTGTAATGGATGTTGGTCTCCCGCGGAATCCGTGTACACGGTAACCGACTGCTGCCATGGCCAGAGGACCAGCAGGGAACCCAGCAACATACCGACGATGAAGCTATAGCTGAGCTGGTGATAGTTGCGCAGCAACCAGGCCAGGAGCCGGGAAAACGCCAGCAGTCCAGCGGCACAGCCTGCCATGAATACCACTATCGTCGCCAGTTGCAGCTCCACCAGTGCGGTCAGCATGTGCTGGTAGGCGCCGAGTAAGAGCAGGATAAATGCACCGGACAAGCCCGGCAGGATCATTGCGCAGATGGCCACCGCGCCAGCGAAGAACAGATAGACCAGAGAAGGCTCAACTGCGACAGGATCCAGCAGTCCGATCAGGATGGTTAACAGAACTCCTGCGACCAGAGCCGCGCACTGTTCCATCCTGCGCATGTCTGTCTGTGGCAACAGCAGCCATGAGGAAGCCAGCACCAGGCCAATGAAGAACGCCATCAGGATTTCGAACTGGGTCTCCAACAGATACAACACCGTATTTGCCGAGATCAGCAATCCGCTAAGGATGCCAACGGCAAGCACTGCCAGGAAAGTACCATTGCAGTGCCGCCAGAAAGATTTGAACTTGCCGCTCAGGAGCAGCCTTACCGCCTCCATATCCACGGCGCGAATCGAGTAGACCAGGGTATCGTAGATGTTGGTTATGACGGCGATGGTGCCACCGGAAACACCGGGAACGGAGTCCCCCAGGCCCATGGCGATGCCTTTGCTGTACAGCACAGCCGCTTGTCGGGCGTCCAGGTTTTCCTGCTTTAGCTCATCGTCGGTCATGAGTGAATCGGGTCTTCCACACCGGGCTTCAGCGAGCTTTGAAATTAATGTTGCACCTGGCCCGCTAACAAAGGAACGAAGCGCACCAGATCGAGAGTCTGCTCTTCGAACTCGGTGCCGACACGCTTGATCAGTTTCAATTCCTGATGATCTTCGCCACCAACAGGTATCACCAAACGCCCACCGTCAGCTAGCTGGTCGAGCAACTCGCGCGGCACGCTCTGGGGTGCGGCGGTAGTAATGATGGCATCGTAGGGGCCTCTCTCCTGCCAGCCCAGGGTGCCATCGTCGTGTTTGAATTCTATATTGCGTAAGCGTAGTGAGCGCAGGTTCTGTTTGGCGCGATCCAGTAATGGCTTGATCCGCTCAACGGTATAAACACGCTTGGCCAGTTGCGCGATGATCGCCGTTTGATAGCCGCAGCCTGTGCCGATCTCCAGCACACGATCGAGTTTTCCTGACTTGAACAGTGCCTCGGTCATACGAGCAACCACATAGGGCTGGGATATGGTCTGGTTATGGCCTATGGGCAGTGCCACATCTTCATAGGCCCGATGCGCCAGGGCCTCATCGAGAAAAATGTGCCGCGGTGTCGTGCGCATTACATCGAGCACTTCCATGGAAGAAATACCCTGATCCATCAATCTGCCGAGCAGACGCTCCCGGGTGCGCTGGGAAGTCATACCTATACCACTAAAATTCTGTTTACTGTTCAATGCCTGTTCCTGATTGTGTCATTCCTGATAGTAATTTCTAACACTGTTCCCTGGTCTGGCAAAGCTCACGCAGCAGGCTGGTAGCATAGGCGCCCCGGGGCAAGATGAAGCTCAACTCAAGATTATCAGGTTCATGCCAGCGCCATTCCAGTGCCGAGACACGAAATCGCAAGGACCTTCGTGAAGCTTCGAGGCCATGCTGGACCAGACCCGCAACGAGGTCTTCATATTGTGCCAGCACTGCCTCTTCAATATCGGCAGCAGCGCCGTGAGATTCATAGCTTTTTGATTTTCCCCGCCCCCCGGCCAGCACTGCGGTGGGATGAATGTCCTGACTCTCCAGCCGGTGTTGTAGATCTTCGTCCCATTGGCCATCGGCAACTGCAAAGCAGCGCTGGCTGCCATCGAGCCCCATCACATCCCCAGGCAGGTAGCGATTCCAGCTGTCCTGACTGATGCGCTCTGACAGTTGCAGGTTAAAAAGGTAAGCCCGGGCAGCAGAATACAGCAGACTGCGTCGCTTGCGACCCAGCTTCTTCCGGTTGGGCTGAGCAAGAAATGTCCTGGCTTGCTGCAGATTGGCGGCGTAATTACCAAAGCGCTGGCTGCCAAAGTAGTTCGGCACCCCGGACTGTTGCAGTTTCTCCAGCCGGGATTCGATGTCTTCTCGAGAACCTTCGAAGTCACGCAGCAGCAGCCGAAAATGATTCTCCCTGTGGCTGCCGATTTTGAGTTTTCTTTCGTTGCGCTGCTTCTGCAGGATCTCGATCTGTCCATCCTGAACACCGGCGAGTCGTTCCTCTGCCGACTCATCGAGCCGCACACTGAACCATTGGGTGGTCTCCGCCCGCCGATCTTTCATCCCGGCATAACCCACATCCACATCGCGCAGGCCGAGGACCTGCATCAGCTTGCGCGCCACATCGGGGGTCGAATAATCCCGTTTGCGAATACGCAGGAACAGATGCTCGCCGGCACCGGTGAGATCGAAACCGAGCGCTTCGTCGACGAGAAAATCTTCCAGCCTGGTTTTAAGCAAAGCCGATGCAGCAGGTCGACCGAGAGCATAGGCGAGTTGGTCCTGGGGGACGAATGGGGTCGCGGTCATTCCTGCCCGGCTGCCGCCATCAGAACCACTGCGTGGCAGGCAAGGCCCTCTTCACGGCCAATGTAGCCCATGCCTTCGGTGGTGGTAGCCTTGAGATTTACCCGATCCGTATCCAGGTGCAGCAACTCCGCCAGGCGGGCAACCA
>CAYTLI010000123.1:0-7809 GCA_964438455.1 uncultured Pseudohongiella sp. | reverse complement strand
GCAAGTCCCACTAGCCGAAGCAATGATGACCACCGCCGAGCTGACCAATTATGAGCGGACTTCCACTTTCGCTGAGGTTATTTCCGTCATCGATGCGCTGGACGAAGCAACTAACCTGATGCATCGGGAAAGCCTGCTGCTGACCAGGGAAGGAAGGGATGTGCCGATTCTGGTGCTGGCCGACCCGCCAGTGACCACGCCAGAGCAGGCGCAGGCTTCCGGTAAACCGGTCATCTATATCCAGGGCAACATCCATGGTGGTGAAGTGGAAGGCAAAGAGGCCTCGCTGATCGCCATGCGCGACATCCTGTTTGGTGACAAGCGCCATCTGCTGGACAAGCAGATCATAATTTTCGTGCCCGTTTACAATGCCGATGGCAACGATGCCATGGCAGAGAACACCCGGCCCAACCAGGAACTCAGTCCGGTAGTGACCGGCATTCGTACGGCACACGGTTATGATCTGAACCGGGATGGCATGATCGCGGAAGCCGATGAAACACAGGCCTTGCTGGAAAATGTAATTCTGCGCTGGGATCCGGATTTGCTGGTGGATCTGCACACCACCAATGGCACCTGGCATGGCTACTCGCTGACCTATGCGCCGTCCTATCACACGGCAGGCGATCCCAGTACTTCCGACTACACTGCCGATGTCATGTGGCCGGCACTACAGCAGTCGGTGAAAGAAAAATTCGATCTGGATTTTGGCTGGTATGGCGGTTACGACTATCGCGACTGGCCGCCAACTGAACTTCGCACCTTCCATCATGCGCCACGTTACCTGACCAACCAGATGGCGTTGCGCAACCGCATGGCGATATTGAGTGAAACCTTTTCTCATGATCGCTTCTACAAGCGTGTACATGCTGCCAATGCTTTCGTGGAGGAAATTCTTGAGTACACCAACACCTACGGAGATGACATTCGTCGCATCAACCGGGTGGCGGATGCTCTTGTTGCGAGTTCGGCGATCGGCAGCGAAAAAGGCGTGCAGTTTGAAATGATTCCCAGGGACGAACCACTGGATCTGCTGACTTACAGTTACATTCCCTATCAGAAAGCTGACGGTTCCACGGATTTCGTACGCAGCTCTGAACTGGTTACCATTGAAGGCGTCGCTAACTACAATGCTTTTCGTGCGATCCGCACGGCTACAGTGCCCAGTGCCTATGTATTCAGTTCCGCCTTTGCCGGATTGGCTGACAAACTTCGGCAACACGGCATCTGGGTTGAAACTCTGGAAGCCGATTCAAGTTTCAATGGCCAGACATTTGTCATCGATGAAATCGGAAAACAGAGTTTTGTCCAGAACGGCCACCAGAACTCTTTGCTGCAAGGGTCGTTTCGCAACGAAACACGTTTCTTCTCGCGCGGCGATTATATTGTTTCCATGAACGATCGCCTGGCGAATCTTATTTTCTACCTGCTGGAACCGGAAGCAGACGATGGCCTCGCTTACTGGAACCTGTTTGATGAGTACCTTGAACCAGCACTGGCTGCAGCAGGTTCCGTCATCTATCCTGTATTCAAAGTGCTGGATTAGGATTAGAGTGATGACGCAACCTGTTTGTTTAATCGTTGGTGCCGGTGATTACATTGGTGCAGCTATCGCGCGTAGATTTGCAGCGGGTGGATTTACCGTGTGTCTCGGTCGGCGCAATGGTGAGAAGTCAGATGCCCTGGCGAAGGAAATCACGGAACAGGGTGGTACTGCCCATGCCTGGTCGCTCGATGCGCGTGAAGAAACCCAGATCGAGGAACGTTTCGCTGCCATTGAGCGGGACATTGGTCCCCTGGAAGTTGTCATTTCGAATCCGGGTGGAAATGTGAACTTCCCAATTCGCGAAACCACCGAACGGGTGTTTCGCAAGGTGTGGATGATGGCCTGCCTGACCGGTTTTCTCACCGGGCGGGAGGCCGCGAAATACATGGTCCCCAGGGGAAAGGGTTCAATCTTTTTCACCGGGGCCACAGCGAGCATGCGTGGCGGCAGTGGGTTCGCTGCCTTTGCCAGCGCCAAGTTTGCCCTGCGCGGACTTGCGCAGAGTATGGCGCGTGAACTTGGCCCCGAGGGTATTCATGTAGCGCACCTGATTATCGATTCCGGTGTGGACACTGCTTTTGTCCGCGAGCGCATGGAGAATCGAGGTATTAATCCTGATGAGCTGCCGGAAAATACCCTGATGAATCCAGCTTCCGTGGGCGAAACCTACTGGATGCTCCATCACCAGACGCCGGATGCCTGGACCCATGAGCTGGACCTGCGTCCGGCTGCAGAAAAATTCTAGAGATTACTATGTCAGTAAAAGTTGAGTTTCATTACGATTTTGGAAGTCCCAACAGCTACTTTAGTCACCGGGTTATACCGGCGATTGAAGCGCGCACCGGTGTAAGTTTTGACTATGTGCCAATTCTGTTGGGTGGTGTATTCAAGGCAACCAATAACAAGTCTCCTATGGAGCAGTTTGCAGGAATACTAAACAAGAATGAATACAATGCGCTGGAAACGCAGCGCTTCATTGTGCGTTATGGCATCAGCAAGTTTGAACGCAATCCTCATTTTCCGGTTAACACACTTCAGCTGATGCGCGCTGCGGTGTTTGCTCGCAACCAGGACTACTACAAGGAATACATCGAAGCCATGTATCAATGTATGTGGGAGCGGGGGTTGAACATGGCTGACCCGGAAGTCTTCAGTGAGTCATTGATCGAGGCAGGTCTTCCAGCGGAAGAAATTCTCACGGGCAGCCAGGATCCTGAGATCAAACAGGCACTCATCGATAGTACCAGCGCTTCTGTGCAGCGTGGCACCTTTGGTTCACCGACTTTCTATGTAGGTGATGAAATTTTCTTCGGCAAGGATAAGCTGAGAGAAGTCGAGGAAGAAATCGCCATGGCAAAAATCTGAATTCACTGCTCAGAAACTGTTTTCAGGCCATAAAAAAACCGGTCACTATCGCTAGTGACCGGTTTTTCTTTTCTGTAACAGCTCAGATCTGTTTAGAACTCGATCTGGATACCGAGACGGACTTCATACAAAGATGCGTTTTCGCGCAGGTCGGTAATAGTATCGGGGCGGAAGCTCTCGAATACATAGCGACCCTGTGCGTCGACAGAAGACGTCAGCACCTGTTGTGAGAAGAACTCGTTGTCGTACTGTACTCCCCAGCTTTCGTTCAGCATGTTCAGGAAGTTGTAGACCTTGAGGTAGGCCCGGGCACGCGCGCCGAATACCAGAGGCAATTCCTGGTCGATACGAAAATCCACTCGTGTTGACCAGTCTGCATGAGATTCGTTACGCGGAACGAAACCACCAGCGAATTCTTCATAACCATTGTCGGCAATGAACCTGGACCAGGCATTTACATCAAAGCCTGGATCAAGCACTACATTGGGATCATTCAGACCTGGCACGTAGAGCAGGTGACGCCCGAAGAAACCATCACCTTCCAGGTCACCTGAGCTCATCACATAGCTCTGTGGCTGGCCCTGCTTGCGATAAAGCAGCGCAGTGATGCGGGTTTCATGACCAGGAATGAAATCACGACCATAGCTCACACGAGCGGTGAAGCGATGGGGCGACACATAGTTCGATGTCGCGGCCACAGGGTCGATCAATGTAGTCAGTGCCAGGTTGTCGAAGTTGGAACCGGCAACCGAAGAGGTCATCGGGCTCACGTCGGTCTGGTCTGTGTAGGCATAGCCCAGAGTCCAGTCCAGTCCCCAGTCGTAGGAATGTCGTGCAACGATCGATGCCGACAGGCCGTCACCTTCGGTGTTCGCGTTGGTGAGCATGAAGTTATCGCGGCCACGAACGTAGTCGTAGATCGGTGCACCAGCAGCCGTGGTTCCAACCTGACCCTGGGAAATGTCTTCGTAGTAAGCGGGGTCACGCTGCTTCGAGTACAGGATATCTCCATCCACGGTCAAGCCACTATCGAAAGCATAGGTAGCACCCAGTGCATACTTCATTTCCGATGGTTGCTTGTAGTTGGGATCGATCAGTGACAGGAAACTGTCGTTGGCGCTGGCAGCTGTGGTGGCAGCAACCTGGTCAACCAGGGTGGCTGGCACATCGTAACCGGGGCGACCCTGACCACTCAGTGGAACATCACTGAAAATGGATTCGGCGCCAGAGAAGTTACGATACTGCAGCTGCACATTGCTGATACCGTCATTACTCCAGGCATTGGTCACCCATACATTGGGGTTACCGCCTGAATAAAGACCAATACCGCCACGTACTGTCAGGTTGGTATCCGCTTCCCAGGTGAAGCCGATGCGGGGCATCCACAGATCGACACCATCCAGGTTTGCATCGTTGCGCAATCCGCCATTCAGATCGGCGAAGGCCTGGTTAAAGTTAGGTCGGTCAGACATTTCCATCTGCTCATAGCGCAGGCCACCAACCAGGGTCAGGTTGTACTGTGGCAGATACCACTCGTCCTGAATGTAGAAGGTGTTGGTGTTGTTGTTGAACAGGGCTGATGCGTCAGCTGGATTGTTGCTGCCACCACCACTACCGTAGTACACACGGCTTGGGCGACCCAGTTCGAACCTGTCTATACCGGAAAGGCTGCACAGGGGATCATCGAATCGACCCTGGGCAGTCAGGGCGGCACAGGAAGCAGGATTGCTACCGGAATCATCAAAATAATCCCACTCACCACCGTTGGAGTGCTGCACGAACTGGTTGAATACATCCAGCTCATCGCGCTCATAGCCAAAGGTGATTACATGATCACCAAGCAGATATTCACCGGTGAACTTGTAGAAAGTAGATTCCCAATTCAGCTGGTTGGCCTGGCGAGAGTCGTCAGCACCAAGATAGATGACATTGCTGCCAACGCTGATCTGGTGGTCACCGAAGTCCTTGGGACCAACAGTAACCTGGGAGTCGACCATTTCATTGGTGTTGACGAAGATCTCGGTTGAGAAGGCATCGGTCCACTGGGACTGCAGCTTGGCGCTCCAGGTTTCCAGCTCCGCACCCTTCTGGTAGAAGTGATTGGCGAACTCAAATTCGTTGCTATCACTGTCGGATGCACGATCTTCAAGACCATCGTAGCCGTTATAGATCAGCGCGGCGGTGTGGTCTTCGTTGATGTTCCAATCGAGTCTTACGATGTAGCTCTCGGTTGTCTGTACGCCGTTGCTGGGCTGACCACCGGGATCGTAATTGTACAGGCTGTTAGCGATGCTGGAGACGCGATCGAAAGTAGCCTGGTCCAGCCAGTCTCTTTCTTCGCCATTGCTGGAACCAGCATAACCCTGGGCGATGAATTCTGGAGACTCGGACTCTTCATAAGCGGCAAAGAAGAACAGACGATCTTCCATGATGGGTCCGCCGACGGAGAAGCCGTAATACTCTTCGTCATAGTCAGGAGTGGAGAAGGTGGCAAGCGAGCCGTCTTTGCGCTCCAGTGAATCGCCACGCAGGCCTTCGTTAGTGCCTTCGAAGAATGCCGAGCCAGTCCACTCGTTGGTACCGGACTTGGTCACCGCGTTGATGTTGCAGGCGCTAAAACCACCGTACGTTACATCGAATGGCGCCAGCTCTGCGGTCACCTGGGCAACAGCCGCATAGGGAAAGGGCATACCTGTAGCAGTGGCATAGCCGTTGCTGTTCAGACCGAAGCGGTCATTCTGGGTAATACCATCGAGGCTGATGCTGTTGAAGCGAGGGTGCTTACCAACACAGTTTACCTGTGAGTCACGGGCGTCACCGTCGATGTTGAAGCGTGGGTCCAGTGAATAGACGTCACGAATGTCCCGGTTATAGGCCACCATGGTGTCCAGTTCGAACTGGCCAAAAGTCGCCGAAGGTCCGGTTGCCACGTCAACCAGGGTATTGGCACCGCCAAAGACCAGAATTTCCTGGATTTCGTTGGGTGCACCCATGTCAACGCGCAGGTTGTAGACGTCACCCAGGTCGATTGAGTCGATGGTGACGGTCTTCGTGTTGTTGATGGTTACGATATATGGACCACCGACTGGCAGGTTGGTGGCATAGAAAGTACCGGTATTGTTGGATTGCAGGGTCCGGGTCGCGCCCGTTCGCGAATCCTGTACGACGACGGTGGCATTGACCAGCGGATTGCCGGAGCCATCGACCAGTCGACCGCGGATCGCGGAAGATGTGTCCTGAGCAGCCAGCTCACCGGAATATCCAGCGGCGAGCAAGACTGAGGCACACAGCAGTTTTCTTGCACTAGGTGGAAAGCGCATTTACTCCTCCTGATAGTAGGTTTTTTGATCTGTTGTTAACTACCGAACGCGTATTGTTATCGTTGCTGCGCGTCACTGCGCATCCGATTCGGCGTGTCCCTGTTATGACCACGCAATTGTAGATTTGCGGTGGTTGCAGTTTTATTACAGCTCGGGATTTCTGCCGGTTTTTTCGCGTGGATCACCAAAACCAATCCTTGTTTCGATGTGCCGAATTTACTGCTCTGCAGAAGAGCGCAAGAGAAGACGACAGGCCACCAACGCGTTCAAAGCTGTAACGATTTTGTCACAAGGTGAGAGGCTTTCCCAAGGGTTTTCTGTAGTTTCGGGAAACCAGGAAGAGCGATCGCTCAGGCTGCTCAACTATTGATCAGTTAGTGGTGAAAAATTGACCACTTGCGATCTCGAAACTGAGGCAGAGGTAAGTATTACTCGACCACAAACTGACCCATCATGCCCGCGTCCTCGTGCTCGAGAATATGGCAGTGATACATGTAGGGAAGCTCCGGATCCGCATAATCCTCAAACTTCATCAGCACGCGAACTCGCTGGCCCGGGCCGACTTTCACGGTGTCCTTGTACGCCTGCTCATGGGCGGGCCATGCCCGGTTGTTGCTGCTGACAATACGGAACTGGCCATGATGGATGTGGAAAGGGTGCATCATCATGGAATCGTTATAGATTTCCCAGATTTCTGTTGAACCAACAGGAACCCGCTCGTTGATTGTCTCCATGTCCATTGGCGCGCCATTGATGGTTAGCATGGAGCCCATGCCTCGACCCATGCCGCCCCTGCCGCCGCGACCCCGGCCCATCATCCCCATGCCCATGGGCATGGACAGGGTGAATTGCCGCATTCGATCTGCGCTGTCAGAATCGATAGCTGGTAGCGAGGAAAGTACGGATGGAAGCGCAGCTGAACTCTGCCGGTTGCCCTGGGGTCGAATCGCCAGCACTTGCAGGCGAACCTGGTTCATGGTGTGCATGTTGCCCATCATGCCGGTAGTGCGGAAAGGAGAATCTGCTGCCATGGGCAAGCTGATCAGATCCACGGGCTGTCCATCAGAAAAATCGGCAACCACTTCACAGCGCTCACCTGGCGCCAGCTCAATCTGACGCATCGTCACCGGTGCTTCCAGGAACCCACCATCGCAGGCCAGTTGCTGCATCTCCCTGCCATCACTGAATGCCAGATTGTAGGTGCGCGCGTTGGAACCATTAAGCAGGCGAAAGCGCACCTTTTGCGTGGCAGGTTCGAAGCGAGGGCTGATGGTGCCGTTGACCATGACGGTATTGCCGAATGCACCTAACATCGATTCCATGGGCGTGTTCATGTAACGGAAACTGCCATCGGCATTGAAGTTACGATCCTGGATGATGAGGGGAACATCGTCGACGCCATATTCCGAAGGCAGTTCCAGTGAACTGCTGTTGTCATCCTCTATCTGCAACATGCCGGCCAGGCCTTTATAGACCTGCTCACCGGTTAGTCCCAGCAAATGGGAGTGATACCAGAATGTGCCGGCTTCCTGGTTGACGTGAAAGTTCGCATTCCAGCTGGAACCCGGCTCAATTACC
>CAYTLI010000122.1:0-7944 GCA_964438455.1 uncultured Pseudohongiella sp. | reverse complement strand
TTCTCTCCGACCCCTTTAATTCTCCGACCCCTTTAATTCAAGCGTGACACCCAGGCAGATAACCTGCTCATTGCTGTCTCGATTTTCGGGCACAGAGTTGTAATGGCACTCTCCGGGTCGTCATCAACCACACTGACATTCTTCAGTGCCGCTTCGCCATCGAAATCAACATAGGACAATCGCAAGGTAAGTTCGCTGGCATTACGCCCGAACGCTGTGCCTGGCAGGGTTGCGATCCCGGTTTCCTGCAGCAAGGATTCGGCAAGACTGACACTGTCTTCTATGCCATGCCAGTTTAAATTATCCCGCAGCCGTTCAAAATTGCCGAACAAATAGAATCCACCGGTACCTTCAGGCACCGAGATGCCATTGGCGAGTAACTGCTCCCGTGTATAGCGTTGGATAACAGTGAGAATTTTTCGGCAGTCGCGCAAGTAGTTTTCAATCTCCTCACTTTCCTGGAAAGCCGCGATAGCCGCATACTGAATCGGTGCACTAGTGGAGGTGTAGGTCTCGCTCGCCATATTGGCCAGCATCCCAGCCAGCTCTGCCAGCTCCCTGGGAAAAGCAGCGACACCCAGGCGCCAGCCACCTGCACCACACCACTTGCTCAACCCGGTTGTTACCACCGTGCCTTCGGGATAGAAACGAGCGACGGACACATGCTCTCCACGATGATCCACATCTGCGTAAATCTCGTCGCTGAGGATGATGATGCCGAGCTCTCGCGCAGCCTCTGCCAACGCTTTCAATTGATCAACAGAATAGGTAGTACCGGCAGGATTGTTTGGGTAGTTCAACAACAACACACCAGTCTTGCCTTCAATCTTTCCTGCGCATGCTTGTCGCAACGCATCCGCACTCAAACACCAGTCGTCTTCCTCCCTGGTTTCAATCCAGATTGAGGAGTTGCCCGCAAGACGTGATTGCGGGTGATAAGAAACCCAACTGGGTGATGGCAGAATCAACACCGCATCCAGCGCCATCTGCACCAGGAACAACAGCTCCTTCGACCCAGGTGCAATGAGGATGTTCGCTGGATCAAAGTTCAGTTCGAAACGGCTCTTGAACCATGCTGCGATTGTCTGCCGCAACGGCAGGAGTCCCCGTACTGGCAGATAGTCTTTCTGATGTGCGTTGTTCTTCAATGCCTCGATCACTATGTCAGGCACCGGGAACGGAGACTGGCCAAGGCCAAACTTGAAGATCTCTCTGCCTTCGGCTGCCAATTGTTGACTACGCTCGTTGATGGCAAGCGTGGCCGAGGCAAGCAAGCCCTGCTGGCGGGCATGAGGCACCAGTTTGATCCGCGGTCGGGAGGAATCAGAAGTCATAACAAGCCATACAGAGTGCAGGTAAGCAGATACGAATTCTATTCCCATCCCGCGCCAATCTCGACTGCTATCCACAAGCTGCCAACCGTCAATCTAAGCACTTTTGGTGCCGCAAAAAATTGATACCAGATCGACAATATTTGGTGGCATAATCGCGCGCCGGTTCGATGGGCCGGTGAATAACTGTCTATTTTGGCCCGGAGCCCAAGCACAGTGAACGAGTTGAACACCGACCTGCTGCAATCTGCGTTACCCGAAGACTATCTGTTTCAGCAGATTGCCGAAGGTATCGAGTCCCAGGGTTACGTGTGCTTGCCTGCGGCTTTGCCAGAAGCCGTGGCCGACAGCTTGCTGGCCTACCTGACCGAGATCGAAGAGAGTGATTTCAGGCGCGCTGGAACAGGGCGTGGTTTAAACCAGGTGCAGAACCAGTTTGTGCGCCGCGACCAGATTCACTGGCTTGAGGATTCCAACCCAAACGCAAAGACCTGGCTTGATTGGACTGCCAGGCTGAAGTCTTTCCTCAACCGACGTTTATTTCTTGGGCTGTTCTCTTTCGAGAGTCACTTTGCTCACTACCAGGCTGGCGACTTCTATCGAAAACATCTTGATGCCTTCAAGGGAGAATCAAACCGGGTGCTGTCACTGGTCACCTACCTGAACCGCGGTTGGGAACCCGATCAGGGCGGTGAGCTGGTGATCTACTCTCCTGAAGATGAAGCTGAACTCGTCAAGGTCACGCCTGCCTTCGGCACGTTAGTGTTGTTTCTAAGCGAAGAGTTTACCCACGAGGTCCTGCCAACCAAACGCGACCGCTATACCGTGGCCGGATGGTTTCGACTTAATAACTCGCTCAACGACAATATTGATCCGCCTAAGTAGCAGACCACGGTAGTCTCATAACCAAAGATCACATCGCTGAGTCTCTGTGATCCGGAATATTGCGCTGGTAAACCCGCCAGTAGTGCCTGACACTTGCTACCTGTTCCGAACCATCCGGACCTGTAGTGGAGATAACCGGATCCCGACCGAAAGTCTCGATCACTTCATCAACATCGGCCATGTGCACCACCGTCATCTCGTAGATATTGCCGTCGATCTTCATGCGCACGCGAGGATCACGTTCGATGTTGGTCCACCATCTTTTTGAATAGGGAAATTCACGCTGCAGACGATCGCCTGCTTCGCTGCCGCTGAAGTAAAGCTTGTCGCCTCGAGGCAAGGCATTGATTACCACCGAATGGGGAATGCCATACCAGGTCTGCGTTTCCAGCATGATGGTGTTGCCGCGTACCGGATCGTTAACCTCGTTGATCCAGTCCCAGTTACTCACTGGTTCCCTTACCACTTCACCGCTGAGCCATAGACCCGGATAACCGGTGCGACCTCGTTCGGCGAATTCTTCACTACGGGCATCCAGGTAGGGTGGATCGAATCCGGTAACTCGCAGGATCAGAAGTGTAACTACAACTCCGGCCAGAATTATTATCGTACCAAGTTTCGCGAAGCGCATTGTTATCCTCCTGAGAGAATTCTGGTTTGTTTCAAATCAGCACAGCCACATCGGCTACATATTCAGCAACTCATTCACGGCTCGATAGGCTTCATTGATTGAAGCGTCGGTGTGGGGGCTGGCAGCCGCATCCGAATTGGCAATACTTATACGGCCGTGTTGCTGACGGCCAACGACACAGGGCCGCTCATCCGTGGACGTGTAGGCCCATTCCGTCGGGTCATACAAAGGGTTATAGGAATAGCTGTAGCCATGGGGCCAACGATTCACCGTGATACCCAAAATGTCGCGCTCATCGTCGAAACCTCCACCAGAAAGCACGCGAGTCATCTGGTCCCGCAGATTATTCTCGAAAGTATCAAATGAAGTAGTCAGCATGTTATTGCGCGCCACCGTGTGCTGTTCACGACGATTCAGACCGCGGCCGGGCGCATCAAAGTAGGCAGAGAAGCGCATGACGATTGGCTCATCTGGATTTCTTGCAGCCTGGTAGTCGCCCATGGCCACCGAAGCCTGCAGTCCAAGAGAGGAATAGAAACTGGTGGGCGCACTCACCCGGGATATACCAGTGTCCACAAAGGATTCCCAATTACGCAGCAAAACACCTCCATACACCAGAGGTGACTTGGACCCATAACCCAGCGCCTGCTTCTGGCTATCGGGCAACTCGGGACAGATATAGGGTATTACCGTGTTCCAGCAGGCCAGCACCACCGAATCACTGGTCACTGAGTATGACTGACCATTGTTGACGTACTCGGTGCGAACCTGATCTTCTCCCTGGTGCCGGACGTTGACCACGGTACTGTTGAGACGAACACGGCAGTGATTGTTACTCCTGTCGAGCAGGCTGTAGTCCACTGCTGCGGTAACAATGTCTTCCATGTCATCACCAGTAACCGCATCGGGAATCAGTGAGCGTACCAACAGTCGTGTGATGGTGGCATTGCCATCCGGAAAATACATGTCAGGGTCACCACTGCGCGCACGATCTATATTCTCTCGACCATGCTGGCCTCCCGGCTCGTTGATAAGCAATTCAGGGGGCAGGTCTTCCACATTAAGGCCGGCAAAACCGGGATAACCGTTATCGCGATAATAAATCGCCGGAATCGCATCGGGCCCTACTACCAGAGAACCATAGAAAGATGCATGAAAAAGCTTCACCACATCGGGATGAACCTTCACCACGTTGAGTAAGTAATCTTCATGACTCATATGGGTAAGGCGCTGTCGTGTTTCCGCCGCACTCAGACCCGGAAAATAATTTTCTCTCGATTCATAGAGTCGAACCAAATCCTGCCTTGCCTTATCACTGAGCGGGCTCTGAGCCGCTGCCTCGGTAATGGGCATGTCGTTGTAACCCACCACCAGCTTGTCGGCGCCGAAGGATTCGCGATCGAAGAACATACTGCCTCGCAAGCCCATGTCTCTGTAAAAAGAGAATATGTCGCGATTCTTCTCATAGTAACGATCTCGATCCAGTCCAAGCTCCCACAGCAGTCCGGCAGCTACGGTGCTGTACTGGGAGGGCGCCTCCACATTGAGTGTGCCACCATTTACCAGGTACATCCGGCCTTCGTGCCAGAATTCATTGCGCTTGGCATGACCACCGAAGTCGTCGTGATTATCGAGAATCAGGATGCGGGACTGGGGACCATGCTGTTTTCTAAAGAAATAAGCGGCCGCGAGACCACTGATGCCGCCGCCAACCACTACCAGGTCATAGTGGCCGTCCCCGGCATCGACGCTCTGCCAGCTCTGGCCATCACGCATGGCATGGGCAAACTCGAATGAGCCCTCATGACTGCCACGCAAGCCCTGCAGCGTAGGTGGATAATAGTCGGGAGAAAGAGAAGGTGAGCCAGGATTAGTCTGCGCCAGCGCCTCCATCGGCGACAAGGCAGTGCCGGCGGCAAGACTGATTGCGCAGCCGTTGAGGAAGTCGCGGCGGGTGATTTGCGGCTTTGTTCTTCTCTTTGTCATCGCACCCGCTCCTGTAGTTAACTAAAAAGGTAACAAACGAAACACTACTGCGGCAATTAGCGATCCGATTATCGGTCCAACCACCGGCACCCAGGCATAGCCCCAGTTACTGTCACCCTTACCCTTTATTGGTAATACTGCGTGAGCGATGCGCGGCCCAAGATCACGCGCGGGATTGATCGCGTAACCAGTGGTGCCGCCCAGAGACATACCGATACCGAATACCAGCAACGCAACGGGTAGCGCGTCCAGTGCACCCAGGCCTACATCGGGCTGGGCAATATAGAGCACACCGAGAATCAGTATAAAAGTACCAAGAACTTCGGAGTAAATATTGTTGACCATATTGGGAATCGAGGGCGCCGTGCTGAATACGCCAAGCTTGGTAGCAGCATCTTCAGTGGCATCGAAGTGATCACGATAGTGAAACCAGACACTGGTGGCACCGAGGAAGGCACCGATCAACTGCGCGACAATATAGATGGGCACCTGTCCCCAGGGAAACTGTCCGGCTGCAGCCAGCCCAATGGTTACCGCCGGATTAATATGCGCGCCGCTGATACGCCCGGTGATAAACACCGCCACGAACACCGCTATACCCCAGCCCCAGGTGATGACGATATAACCGCTCGAATTACCGCCAGTCTTTTCCAGCACCACATTGGCGACCACGCCTGCGCCAAGACAGATCAGGATGAAGGTGCCGAGGACTTCCCCAATAAAAACTTCCATGGACTCTTCCCTTTATTATTATCTTGATTCTTTGTTTTCCAGATTGGCCCCCCGTAGCAGAGGACCAGCCTATAGAGTACAACAAAAGTTGCCAGAGGATTGAACTTTCCATCCTCTAAGCACTCCGGGCCCAAGGGAAGCGAGGGCAGAACCGGATTTATCTTTTGTGGCTATTTACTCCGGGTCATTGCCCAGGGAGCCGTGGTGCCCATGGCGGCTGCAGTTCCGGAAACAGAATCGCCTTCGACCGATGCGTTCATCACGTAGGTCATGGTCATCATGCCCTCACGAGTGATGCTAAAGGAGATCATGTTGCCTTCCACTGAACCTTCCTGAATCTCCAGAATACGATCATCGCCAAGATCGAATGCGCCAGTCAGCTTGTCACCATCGGTACTGATATTTACCTTGGCGCTAACCTGACCAAATGGGCTGGACATGGTGAAATCCCAATCGCCATCAACTGCTGAGTCCGCCCAGGCAAGGGGAGACACAATACCCACTACCAGTACTGCTATTAACTTATTGATCATAATGATTACCCTCTGCAGCCAAGCAAATTTGCTGCTGACAAGGTGTTACGATCAATGATCGAAGTCAGATCAATAGGGGGTGCTAGAACTAACGATTCCTCGAATATTCTCTATTCAGGCGCTTGTTCAAGATCCTCTCGCAAGGTTCTCGATGCCAGGTAGAAGTGAACACTCGACCACACCATCACGGTGGGCAAAAGCGCCAGCATTGAATAGCGCAAAGATTCAACACCGAAGTTCGGGGTCAATACATCACTGAGGAGACCAACCGCAAATGGCCCCATACCCAGGCCAATGATGTTCAGAATCAGAAAGAGGATTGCTGAGGAAGTGGATCGCCAGCGCAGGCCAACCAGGTTGTGCGTTGTGGCGATAGAGTTACCCAGATAGATGTTCTGCAGAAATCCCGGGACGAATACACACACGAGGGCCAGGTACTGATTGCCCGCCAGCAATACCACGAAGAGAAAAGGAACCACCAGCAATGTCGAAAGTCCGGGGACCCAGAGATACCAGCGCTTGTCTTTTGCACCGAGTTTATCGCCCAGCAGTCCGCCAACGAAGATGCCAATAGCACCTGCAAGGCCAGTCGACAAGGCAAGCCAGGTGCCCAGTTCTCCCGTTGTCATCTCATGACTACGTATGAAGAACGAAGCAAGCCAGTTAACTGTGCCGTAACCCGCGAAAGCGTTGAGCCCGCAGGCCAGCGCCATGTGCCGAAAGGTTTTCCTTTGCCACAGCACAGTAACCACTTCCATGAACGGAACTTGCGCATCAGATACCTTCTTGTTCTCAAGCAGGCCACGCACCGGCTCCCGAACCGTCGCGGCAACCAAACCGGCGAGGAGAATACCTGGCACACCGACTACCATAAAGGCAGCGCGCCAGCCGAAAAATTCATTCAACCAGCCACCGAACAGAAAGCCGAACATGATTCCCAGGTTCACACCGGTGGAATAAAACGACAGCGCACTCGCTCGTTGCTTGGGAGGGAATATATCCGAGACGATGGAATGTGAAGGCGGGCTCCCCCCTGCCTCACCGATACCAACACCTACTCTTGCCAGCAGCAATTGAGTGTAGTTCTGCACAAAGCCACTGATGGCAGTCATAAGACTCCAAAGACCGATAGAGGCGGCAACAATATTGCGACGATTGCCCCTATCCGCCATTCGAGCGATGGGAATACCGGCCGTCACGTAGAACATGGCAAAGGCGAATCCGGTCAGTAGTCCCAGTTGGCTGTCGCTTAGCAACAGTTCTGCTTTGATAGCTTCCTGGAGAATCGATAGTAGTTGTCTGTCAATGAAGTTGAACGTATAGACCAGAGTAAGAATGACCAGTGCGTAGTTGCGCACACTGGGCTTCTCATAGGGATTGGTAAGCGGGTCCGTCATGCCAGATTCTCGTTATTGTTAGTGGCCAGAGCAGGTTAACCGAAATGCATCAACGAGAACAAGAAAGCCGGCGGACAATGGTTGACAGGATAGAACAGAAAAGTGAGCATCGGGAAAAATCCCCCGAAGAGGATCACCGATCATGAAATCGCCGTTCCGCAAGCCGTCATTGCTCCTTATCACCGTATTCACCCTGGGTCTTGCCTCCCTGTCCAACAGCCAGACGTCGAATCCGCCGGAAGGCTGGGTCACCCCTTTCCCCGCATTCCGCGTTATCGGCCCGCTCTATGCGGTGGGCATGCTGGACCTTAGCGTATTCCTGATTACTTCCGATGAGGGCCACATCCTCATCAACACCGGCCTCGATGATTCCACCCAGCATATTCGCAACAACATCGAGTCACTGGGATTCAGCCTGGAAGACGTACGCATCATGCTCACCATGCAGG
>CAYTLI010000121.1:0-8024 GCA_964438455.1 uncultured Pseudohongiella sp. | reverse complement strand
GACTCTTGCTTAATTAGTGGTGGTTCCAGTTCTATATTGCCGAGACCATTCTTGCCGTGCACATGCTCCGGATAGCCCTCTCCCAGTCGTTCTCCCATAGGCCCTGCTGCACCCTGGTAGACCGGTGAGTCGAGATTGAATTTCTCCACGACTGCCAGTGCATTGCGAGTCGTATCTTCGATGCTGGCATTGCCGAAACGTGTGGTGATCGCTTCGATGGAAACGTTCCCGGCGCCATGTAAAAACAGTAACGCCATGGCATCATCAATGCCGATATCGGTGTCGAAGATGACTGGGCTCTTCAAATCATTTCCTTGTGGGTTGCAGGTGATGGCCGGAACACTTTCTCATACGCCTAATTGTCGATACCACCCATGCACAGGTATTTGATCTCGAGATAGTCATCCAGGCCATACCTGGATCCTTCGCGACCATTACCCGATTGTTTTACACCACCAAAAGGCGCGGCGGCATTTGAAATCAGGCCTTCATTGATTCCCACCATGCCGTATTCCAGGCATTCTGCTACACGCCAGATTCTGCCAATGTCTCGACTGTAGAAATAAGCTGCCAATCCATACTCTGTATCATTTGCCAGACTTATGGCTTCTGCTTCCGTATCGAAGCCGATCAATGGAGAAACTGGCCCAAAAATCTCTTCTCTGGCAACCGGCATATCTCCGGTAACATCGGTTAACACCGTGGGAAGATAGAAACCATCCCTGGGCGCTTCGGCGCCGAGCAACACCCTGGCGCCTGCGGCAACAGAAGACTGCACCAATTGATGAACGTCTTCACATGCCTGCTGACTGATCATCGGTCCTATCTGAACGCCCTCATCCAGCCCATTGCCAATTTTCATCTCTCTGACGGCGGCGACAAACTTGTCGGTAAAGCTGTCTTTAATACTATTCTGCACATAGATACGGTTAGTGCAGACACAGGTTTGCCCGGCATTACGATATTTCGAGACGATAGCACCCTGTACTGCTGCGTCGATGTCCGCGTCTTCGAAAACGATGAGCGGAGCGTTACCGCCCAGTTCCATGGACACTTTCTTGACCGTCGATGCACACTGCTGAATGAGAACTTTGCCCACGGCTGTGGAGCCGGTGAAGGTGAATTTAGCCACATCCGGATGTTGTGTCAGGACCTTGCCCAGGGCGCTCGCGTCTGCTCCCACCACTACATTGAAAACGCCTGCAGGTATCCCGGCTCGTTCTGCCAGTTCAGCCATAGCCAGCGCCGACAAGGGAGTCTGGGTGGCAGGCCTGACCACAAATGTGCAACCTGCTGCCAGCGCAGCGGCTGCCTTGCGGGCGATCATGGCATTGGGGAAGTTCCAGGGAGTGATCGCCGCCACAACGCCCACAGGCTGCTTGATCACAACTATTCGCTTGTCTGTTGATGGCGCCGGGATGGTGTCCCCATAGACCCGTTTGGCTTCCTCTGCAAACCACTCAATAAACGAAGCGCCATACGCAATTTCACCCTTGGCTTCTGCCAGCGGCTTTCCCTGTTCTGAAGTAAGGATGTAGGCGAGGTCATCCTGGTACTCCATCATCAGATCAAACCAGGCTCGCATCAGGTCTGCTCGTTCACTCGCTGATTTTGCAGACCAGGTATTAAATGCCTCTCTGGCGGCTGCCACGGCAGATTCGGTTTCTGCTACTCCAGCACCATCGACTTCCGCGACCGTTTCACCTGTCGCTGGATTGGTAACTGATACTTTATTTTCGCCTTGATGCCATCTGCCGCCGATATAGGATGCGTTTTTGAGTAATGCAGAATCTTTGAGAGCAGCCACGATTGAGTTCCTCGAAACCTCTGGTCTTTCTATTGAACACAATTCAACGAGCGATTTGAATAGATATTATGCTTCATTAAATTGGAACGTGATTCCGCCGCTGTATTTTCGTGCTGCCCACCAATACAATCTGGCGATAGATCATGAACGAAACAGAGAATATTGAGCAGGCAGAAGCGAGTCATCGGGCTGGGGATCTACCCGGCGCCGAAAAATACTATCGTATCGCGATTGAGCAGAATGCTGAGAGTGTGGATGCCCATTACGGGCTGGCCACAGCATTGTTGCAGGGTGAGAGACTCGATGAAGCGGAGGTTCATTTCACTTTAGCTGCAAAGCTGGAACCTGAAGCGCCAGACATCACCTATAACCATGCGTTATGCCTTATTCGTCTCGGTGAGAAAGAGCGTGCACTCGATAGCCTGAACAGGGCATACCGATATTGCGATGGCGATCCACAATTTCTCACGCCGATAGCTAGTGCGCTGTTGGAGTTAAAGAAGCCGAATGAAGCGCTGGGAGTTCTGGCTGAGCTACCTGCAGGTTCAGACCAAAGGGCACTGCTTTCTGCGCGTGCCTACGGTCAGCTCTCGGATTGGGTGCGCGCAGTTTCATTACTCAGTGAGCTTTACAAGCAACTCCCTGACGACAAGGAGGTGGTAAACCAGCTTTCTATCGCTGCAGCCAGGCTGCGGGACTATCCGCTGGCAATTGAAAGTTTCGAACACTATATGAAGCTTGTGGATCCAGGTCCTGCAGAATTTCTCAGGCTCGCGGACCTTTACTTGATGGCGCGCCGGCTGGAAGAAGCAGAGACAGCGATTAGCCAGGCGCTGGAAAATGATGAGCCAAATGGCGAGGCCTGGGCCCTGCGCGCTCGCATCGATCGGTTACGAGGTCGCTATAAGGAGGCTCGCACATCGGCAGAAAAATCCCTGGCTCTGTTACCGTTTCACGGCATGATGTGGGGACTGCTGGTTGAGCTGGCCGATGAAGAAGCCGAGAAAAAAGTGTTGTCTGAGATGAAGACTCGAATGGAGATCGCTCTACAGCACCCGCAAGCCAGCGATTATCACAAGACGCTGATCCTCTATTCTCTGGGCAATTTAAGCGAAAAACTCGAGGACTATCGATCTGCCGCAAACTACTGGTCGCAAGCGAATGAGCGACAAAGGCTTCAGCTGGAAGACGAGGGTAAAGATTATCGATCTGTCACTGAGGAGGAAAAATTTGCAGCGATCAAGGCAAGTTTTGCAACTGTATTCCCGACACAGGAAGCCGATGATTTTCGACCGGTCTTTATCGTCGGCATGCCCCGATCAGGTACAACCCTGGTCGAGCGGATTCTGGGGCAGATAGCTGGTGTCGAAAATTGCGGTGAGAATGAAGCCATGGCATTTATCGCCAGCCAGTATGGCTTCGATGTACAAAGAGGTCGTCTGCCTCCGCCAGCAGAAATGAGTAGTGATCAATGGCTGGAACTGGCTGAACGATATAAGGAGAAGACTCCCCATCAGTCGAACATCGTCACCGACAAGATGCCTCACAACGCACAATATGTAGGCATTATTCTTTTCTGTTTCCCCAATGCCAAAGTCGTGCAAATGCGGCGGGACCCGGTTTCTGTCTGCTGGTCTATTTATCAGCGATCATTTCCTGAAGGTCATAACTATGCCTGTGACTTCAGGACCCTGGCACACTTCTATCGGCTCACTGACGAGCTCATGAACCACTGGAGTTCCATTGCTGATGACAGAGTTTTGAATCTGCAGTATGAGGAACTTGTAAACAATCCTGAATCCGAGGCGCGCAAGCTGGTTTCCTTTTGCGAACTACCCTGGAGCGATGCCTGTCTGCAATTCCACAAGAATATCGGCGCCAGTTTTACCTTTAGCGAGATGCAGGTGAGGGATCCGATCAACACCTCCCGTATTGCGCGTTGGAAGCAATACGGTGAATCTATTGAGCCCCTGGTCGAAGCGCTGCGGGCTGAAGGCTACGAAATCAATTAGCAATCAGAAAAGGTTTGAATAGTTCACAAGCGCTCAGGCTGTTGTGAACCAACCAGTCAGGGAGAGCCTGGGAGCAGCAGCAAAAGGCGTAACGTAACTCACACTATGAACATGTCGTACATCAAACAGCGACAAGGTATTAAACTCTGGCGTCCATGCGTCTCGTGGCGTGCCATCGTTCTCATAGAATTGCAGTAAACCACCCCAGTCCGGATGCCAGTTACTGCTGAATCCAAATACGAACGCGACTCTTCTGCCTTCTTCAGTGATATTGTCTGAATGTCGCGTCAGATACTGACCGCTGGTGTAGCGAGTGAACTGTGCATCAATTCCGGTGATGTTATCGATGCCGGTAATCGCTCTGAATATTTCCAGTGCTTCTTCACCGCCCAGGTAATCGTATAGCTCGTAAAGAATCGCCAGCTCAGGGTCGCGATCCTTACCCGGGCGATTCATCATGTAACCACCGTACAAGAAGCCAACACCCTGACTCGCTGCCTGCATCAGTTTCTGGTGCATTCTCTTCTGCTCCTCGATTGAGATAGCCGACATATCCCGGGCAGTGGTCACTCGGTTTTCGCCATCCAGGTGATAGATGAAATCGAAAGGCACCCGTGTCTCACAGCAGGCGGCAACCTGATTGGCTATTTCAGGATCGAGAATTTCAGCAATCCGAAGCCTGTCATCCTGGCGAAACTGATCGGACAACGCTGCTGTGTCGAGATTGGTATTAAGCATCTGAAGGAGGGTCTGAGAATCCGGGGTAGAGGCTGAGCTAGCGATACTGATGCAGATACTACAGGAAACCTGAGAATACTTGCATTAGCTCCTGAGCCGCCGCGAGACCGCTGCATCAGGGTCTTGAATCAGCCCGGAAGCAGGCCAGGGAGCCCGGTTTTGGCGCGCGCCAGCCCATTAACCATATAAGATGTATGGTTATTGCAGGGATTAGCGGAAAAAAAGCGGCAAAATTGGCCAATTCGCTGAAGCGCAGAAGACACGGGGCTTTCAGGCACATTCTGTTACAAATCTGCCATATTTGAGACAGCATTCAAAATTTAGTAGCTAATTCTGGTGTGGGAAATCGCGCTTAATTGCCTAATTTTTCGACCTTTTTTGGGGAATTGCTTTGTCTTTTAGCGGCTTTCTTATATCATGCGCGCACCGCTGTGATGTTTCAAAATTGCAGCTTTAGATTAATAAATAAAGATAAAAATCCAGCAAAATTACGCATATTTTCTATCTGGAGAAAAGATAAATGTTTAGAAAAAAACCTTTGGTTAGCGCCATTGGCGCTGCCTCTTTGCTTGCTTCTGCCTCAATTGTTCCTGCTGCGCAGGCACAGGACGAGTCTATAGAGCAGGTTATTGTTACTGGTTCACGCATTGTAAGGACTGACCTGCTTTCAGTTAGTCCTCTGCAAATCGTGAATGATGAAGAATTCATCATGTCCGGTAACATTAATATCGAGCAAAAGCTTGCCGAGCTGCCTATGACTTTGCCGTCATTCGGTCCCAGCTCAAACAACCCCGGCGACGGTACCGCGAGAGTCAATCTACGTGGATTGGGCACAGCGCGTACTCTGGTACTGGTTAACGGTCGCCGTTACATTCCATCGACGCAAACTGGTGTGGTTGACTTGAACACAATTCCTGCCAGCTTGATTCGGCAGGTGGATGTGATCACTGGTGGTGCTTCTGCGGTATATGGTTCCGACGCACTTGCTGGTGTTGTTAACGTTCAGATGGTTGACAACTTCGAAGGCGTTGAGCTGAACACCACTTATGACGTCACCGAAGAAGGTGATGCAGAGCGTTTTAATTTCGACCTGACTATCGGTGGCAACTTCGACGATGGAAAAGGTAACGCAACTCTGTACATGGGTTACGTTGAACGTGAGCCTCTGTTCGCAGACGCTCGACCTTTCTCTACTTTCGCCCTGGGTGATTCTGCACCTGTAGGCACTCCTGGCCAGGATGGCAGCACCGGTGTCGGTGGTCCTCTGGTTGCCAGTGGTTCTTCTGGTGTTCCTGGCACTCGCGTATTTGGTGGTCCTACTCTGCCAAATGGTGAGACTCTGGGTATCTTCAACAGCGACGGTAGCGGTCGTGCCTGGCAAGAGCCTGGTGACCGTTTTAACTACGCGCCAGATAACTATATCCAGTTGCCTCAAGAGCGCTACATGCTCGCAGGTTTCACTCACTACAATCTGACTGATGAGCACCGCGCTTATGCAGAGTTCACTTTTGTGCACAATCAAGTGCCGCAAGAATTGGCTCCAACTCCTGCATTCCTGAGCTCCCTGGTTGTTAACCCTGACAGCCCATTCTTCGGTGCTGACGTACAGGCTGCTCTTAACGGCATCCGTTCCGATTCCAATGGCGACGGCGTGATTGACGGTAACGACAATGCGACTCTGCCTTTCGTCGGCCGTCGTATGGTTGAGAATGGTTCACGTCAGGCTAAAGACACTCGCCAGGGCTACCGCATGCTTGTTGGTCTGCAAGGCGAAATTGTTGACGATTGGAACTACGACGTGTACGCAAGTCGTTCACACCTGCGTAACGACCAGTTCCTGAACAACGACGTTTCTGACAGCCGCTTCCGTCAGGCAGTCCTGGTGACTGACGATGGTACTGCGTGTCAGGTTACTACTGGTGGATGTCAGCCGCTGAACATCTTCGGTGCCGGCAACATCTCCCAGGCAGCTGTTGGCTATGTCAACGTTGGTGCGACTAACGTCACCAGCATCGACCAGCAAATCTTCAGCGCCTCTGTAACCGGTGATCTGGGCTTCAACATTGGTGATGCTCAGAACGTAGCCGTTGTTCTTGGTTATGAGCGTCGTGAAGACGAGTCTTCATTCCGTCCGGACGAGTTCCTGTCTGGTGGCGACGTACTCGGCTTTAATGCTGGTGACCGTACTGTTGGTGCCTACGACGTAAATGAGTTCTTCCTGGAAGTTGATGTTCCTTTGCTGGAAGGTGCGCCTATGGCAGAGCGTCTGTCAGTATGGGGTGCTGCTCGTTTCGCTGACTACAGCAACGTTGGCAACGTAACCAGCACAGCTTATGCGTTGAACTGGGTACCCGTTGAAGACGTGACTTTCCGTGTTGGTGCACAGGAAGCGATTCGTGCGCCAAACGTGAACGAATTGTTCCTTGGTCAGTCCAATGGCTTCCCGGGTGCAAGTGACCCATGTAGTGCCGGTGGTACTGCCGGTTCTGCGCCTAACGCCACCCTGACTTCATTGTGTGAGGCTACAGGTGTGCCTGCCGGTCAGGTTGGTCAGTTCACTCAGGCCAATACCCAGATCGAGGGTGTCTTCGGTGGTAACCCAAACCTGAAAGAAGAGACTTCTGACACTTTCACAGTAGGTGTGGTTGTCCAGCCTCTGGATGGTCTTGATGTTGCGATTGACTACTTTGATATTACAGTGGAAGACGCGATTTCTACACTGGGTGGTGGTCTGAACAACGTTCTGGATATCTGCTACAACCAGATTCAGGACCTGAATGACCAGTACTGTTCAGCGATCTCTCGTCGTCCCGATGGTAACGTTAACGTTGTAAGCGTACTGAACGCTAACATTGGTCAGATCGAAACCACTGGTGTCGACTTGAACATCAACTACCGCACTGATCTGGATTTCGGTTTCTTCGGTGGTGGCTCAGATCTGTCGCTTTCCATGCGCAGCACTTTCCTGAGCAGCTATGAGGAAACTCCGGTTGTTGGCTTGCCGGGTGTCAACGTGTGTGAAGGTACATTCGGTGATACCTGTGGTCGTCCACGTCCTGAACAGATCTACAATACACGCGCTACCTGGAATACTGGCCCAATGGGTATCTCAGTATTGTGGCGCCATATTGCTGAGGTCGACGATGACCGCATCAAGAACAACGGTGTAGTTGCAAGCACATTGTCTGTACCAACTCTGGATGCAGCCAACTATGTTGACGTGTCTGCGTACTACAACGTAAATGATGATCTGCGTCTTAACTTCGGTATCCGCAACGCGCTGGATGAGAAGCCAACATTCCTTGGTGATGCTCAGCAGCAGGCGAATACTTTCCCGGAAACTTACGACCTGTTTGGTCCACGTTACTGGATAAGCGCAACTTACAACTTCAACTAGTAGTTAGTTGTAAGCCAGAAACAAGAACGGCGGGCATTAGCCCGCCGTTTTTTTTTGCGTCAGATTTATA
>CAYTLI010000120.1:0-8131 GCA_964438455.1 uncultured Pseudohongiella sp. | reverse complement strand
ACGGGTTTCGACACATCCAGACCCAGGTTACCTATCTGAGTATTCGCGTGGATCCGGACCAGACCTTGCCAACCGGATATGCACACCCCTCTCTCTCTGACTAGCCAGGCAGTCCATTCATCGACGGTGGGCAGCGATGCGACCTCGCATTTCGCCCACCACCTATTTTAATTTCCGGGGCAGGGCGTATACTGAAATTCAACAGTAGTACTTTCGATATTCCTCGTTAAGAAGGAGTGAAGCATGGCTTCAGATAAAACCGATCGAAGGGATTTCCTGAAGAAAGGCGCCGCAATGGCCGGCGCTGCGGCTCTTGGAGCCACTGCCAGGTCAGCAACCGGGCAGCTTCCCGGGCCGGAAGCCCAGATACGCGGCACACCAGAGCTGGTGGCCTACGGCAAGCGATCACGCTTCGTTACATCCGAACGCATTCCCCATGGAGGCAGACCTTCCCCGGATTCGTTTGGACTGGATTTCCATATCGCCACACCGCTGCAGGATCAGGTTGGACTGATTACCCCATCTTCCCTGCATTACATAGGCACCACGCGCGGCTCATTCGTACCGGACATCGATCCCGACAAACACAGGCTCATGATTCATGGCATGGTGGACAACCCGTTGGTGTTCACTATGGAAGAGTTGAAGCGCTTGCCCTCGGTAACCCGTTTGCACTTCATCGAGTGTGCCGGTAACCGGGCTAACAGTCGTCATACCACGGTGCAGGAAACTCATGGCATGACCAGCTGCGCAGAGTGGACCGGCGTACTGCTTTCTACCTTGCTGGAAGAAGCAGGCGTACAGGATGGTGGCGACTGGATTGTTGCGGAAGGTGTGGAAGAGGTTAAAGGCACCTCCAGCATTCCCATGACCAAGGCCATGGCAGACTGTATCGTTTGTTATGGCATGAATGGAGAGCCGGTGCGCCCGCAACAGGGTTTTCCGCTGCGTCTTATTGTTCCCGGCGGCGAAGGCATTCTCAACGTGAAGTGGCTGCGACGCATCAAGGTCGTCGATCAGTTCTATATGACCTATAACGATTACGGTCACCTGCGCCAGGATGCGGACGATGCAGCGCTAAGTCTGCAGATCGGTCCTAAATCTGTGATTACCTATCCCTCCGGCGGTCAGCAGCTCCCCGGCCCCGGTTTCTACGAGGTGCGAGGCCTGGCCTGGTCCGGAGGCGGACGCGTGTCACGTGTTGAGGTGACCACCGACGGTGGTGCCACCTGGTTCGACGCCGACATCCGTGGTGAAGCGCACCCACATGCACATACCGCGTTCAGCTTTAACTGGACCTGGGATGGTTCACCCCGCGAACTGCAATCCCGCTGTATCGATGAACTGGGATCTATCCAGCCAACCCGTGAACAAGCGATTCGTTACTGGGATGACAAGGGCGGCACTAATCGGGTTAAAGGTCAGGACAACTCTATTCAGCCCTGGCGTATCGATGCCGATGGCGGAGTGCACAATGCGATCGCTTAGGTTAATTCTGCCGGCGTTGTTGCTGGCGGGATTCGTCGCCGAGGCCCAGTCGCCAACCTACGGTGTGGGCAGGCCCCCAACCGAAGAAGAGATTCGCGCCTGGGATATTTCCATTTCGCCAATTACCGGCGACGAGTTACCCATGGGTAGTGGCAATGCCGATCGTGGTTCGGAACTGTTCCTGGAAAAAGGCTGTGCAGGTTGTCATGGCACCGATGGGCAGGGGATGCTGGCGCCGCGGCTGGTCAAGCGCGACATCGCAACACCAGACGATCCCTGGCAGTGGGGCCGTGTGTTACCCATCCGTGCACCTTATGCGCCGGTTATCTGGGATTACATCAATCGCGGCATGCCTCTGGGTGCCGAAGGTACATTGACAGCAGACGAGGTGTATTCGCTCACCGCATTCCTGCTCTACTTGAACGATGTCATCGAAGATGACCAACAGATTATCGATCAGGATAATTTGCCGCAGATTCAGATGCCGAACAGGGACAACTGGGCGGAGTTGCCGGAGTGGTTGCCGGGAGTGCCAAGGTTGCCGGGTTATCCTTACTAAGCAAATCGGACAACTTGGTTATCAATCTTCCAGCCTTCTGCCTTCGCAGGCAGAGCCATTGATCGCAGTTACCCTGAGCAGGTTGACGCCGATGCTGGCAAACGCGTCCATATCGGAGCAACGCACGTAGGTGAAGCGCAGGTCCAGTTCATCACCTCGACCGATTCCCTCATTGAGTAACAGCGGCCGCACATCGTAGAGCGACCAGTTCTGTGCCAGGCTCAGTTCACGCAGGTTGTTCAGCCCGGCCAACGGGCTCACGTCGGTTATGTCGTTGTTCTCCAGTCTCAACACCTGCAGCGCATGCAGCCTGCGCAGTGGCGCGATGTCTGCAATCTGGTTGTTGCTCAGGAACAGGTACTCCAGATCGAGCATGCCACTCAAGGACGATATATCAGCGATGTGATTGTCGTTGAGACTTAGTTGCACGAGTTTGTTTTTGCCGCGCAAAGGACCGATGTCGGTGATCTGGTTGTTGTGCGCCCACAGCACTACCAGCTCATCGAGTTCTGCCAGTGGGCTAATGTCTTCTATCTCACTGTCATAGATGCGCAGGTGGGTAAGTTTTGTCAGATTTGCCAGCGGGGAAATGTCAGAGATGGCATTGAGATGAATGCGCAGCAGCCGCATCTCGGTTAACCCTGCTAATGGGCTGATGTCGGTAATGCCGTTGAATACGACATTGGGATCGCGGCCATCGTTGTAGTTCAGGTAGTGTTGTAACTGGTAAGGATAGAGTCCGTGCACATGCAGTTGCTGTAGTTTCGTCAGTGGAGCCAGCGGACTGATATCCGAAATTGGGTTCTCGCTGATAATGAGTTGCTCGAGATTGGTTAGATTGCTCAAGGCACTGATGTCACTGAACCAGTTTGTGTGCAGGTTCAGGTTTCTCAACCCGGTGAGTTCACCGATGGGTGTGATATCGGTAATCAGTCGATTAATGATATTGAGCCTGGTGAGATTGCTCAGGTTCTGAATTCCCTCGAGGCTCTCGAAGGGTTTCTCCGGGGATGGACGCAAGGTACCGCCATAAACTACTCGCTCGATAGTAGTCGGTACGATAAGTTGTTCAAGGCTGGCCGCAAGCCCGCAGGTCAGTGCCTGGTCGGCTGTGATACCCAGTGTGTCTCGAACTACTTCATCCAGGTCTGCATCGGCGAAGGTGACAATTGCATCAGGCTCATAGTCGCGGCAGTTATCAGTCGGGGCGAGTGTTACTTGCGATTGCGCCGCGGCCGAGACGAGTATCGTTGAGAACGCTGCGAGCAGATTTACCATTGGTCTCATCGGCTGTGTGTCCCTCTTCATCTGTGCCAGAGAAGTTAGTTGAACTCTACTTCGGCAATTGCAATGCCGCTCTCACCGGCAACGGAGTAGAGCAGGTAGGTTCTGCCGTCTTCCTGGTAGATAGCCGGATCTCTCAACTGGTGCACTCTGACATCGATATATCCGCCGCGGGAAGGCTCGATGGGCAGATCTGCACCTTCCCAATCAAACTCCGGGCGCAACACTTCAACAGGTTCACTCGCTGACCAATTCATCCAGTCGTCTGTTAGATCAATGGTGGAAAGCATAATTCTTTCCGGAGCATCTCGACGGCTGGTAAAGAATACATAAAGCTGATTATCACGAATCAGTAAAGCTGAGTGCCTCATATCTGGAGTGAAAAAATTGGGACCAGCTTCAAAGCTACTCAATCCATCCTGAGACCGATACATAAATCCGGGCATGCTCAGGGCATAGAAATAGCCATCGTGCTCGATTACCCGAAAATAGGGTCGACCCAGGTCTTCCTCCCTTCCTTCAAAATGAATGCCATCGCTGGATACCGCATGGCGGGTAAATTGCCTGCCTTCTCCACGACCGTGGATGTACATCACGATCTGCTGCAGGTCTTCCCGCACGTGCACATCTGGTGACGCGATGTGTGCATAGAGCGCCGCACTCTGCCCCGGTGCAAGTGAGCAGGGCGGGCAGGTGGTCGGGAAATAGGAATCTTCCAGCTTGAGCGTACCGGGCGAATAGACGGTCCAGGGACCAGTGACAGAATCTGCATAGGCCATGCGAATGTATTCGCCGCGGTGATCGGCAAAGTATAGGTAGTACTGACCGAGAGGATTCTCGACCCAATCCGGCACCCTGATCAGCGACGGTCCCTGGATGTTGCCACCCATGCGGTCGTCCATGTCCGGTGTGATGATAGGGCCATCGCCGAGCCGGGTAATGGTAATGTCGGCGAGCTCAGCAGCACTACTTACTCCTGCAATTAATACGAACAGCAATGCCGCGATTGTTCCGGTACTTCTGGTCACTAGCCGTTGCCAATTATTGTTTTGCATAGATTTATTGCAGTGCTTCATAGATCAATTCTCTTGCTATTGCGCCCATGTTTGCAGCGCCGGGACGACGTGGGCCCTGTGCCTGAATCATGTTTAACCAGAACATGTCGTTGACCGGATCGACCCAAAACGATGTGCCTGCCGCACCCGCCCAGCTATAGACGCCCGGAGCAGAAGGAATGCCTGCTGTCTCGGGATCATAGACCACCATGAAATCGACGCCGAAGCCAGTACCGGCATTGCCGACGCCACCCAGAGCCCGGCTCATGTCTTCTTCGCCGGTCAGGCTGTCGGTGCGCATGATGCGAACAGACTCGGGAGAGAGAACGCGCGTGCCTTCGAGTTCTCCTTCATTGACCAGCATCTGCAGGAAGCGGGCATAGTCGTGTGTCGAGGAAACCAGGCCGCCGCCTCCAGACTCCAGTCGATTGGGATCCAGGTAGCTGGGGCGATCGCTGCGATGGGGTTGCTGGGCCAGGCGCTGGCGTTCGTTGTCCCAGTAGTGCACCTCGGCGAACCGTTCCTGGTCTTCCGCCTGGACATAGAAACGTGTGTCCAGCATGTCCAGCGGTTCGAATAATCGGGTCTGCAGAAACTCGCCAAATGGCATACCCGATATCTGTTGCACGATGTAGCCCTGCACATCCACCGCGACAGAGTAGTACCACATTTCGCCCGGCTGGCTGAGTAGTGGGATACCTGCCACCTTGTCGATCAACTCATCCAGATCACTTGAGGCCAGCACTCCCTGGTCCCTGAACGCGGTATTGACCGGATCGTTGCCCCCGAGGCCATAACCAAATCCGGCGGTGTGGTTGAGTAGCTCGCGCATGGTGGGCTGCCGCTCCAGGTCCTGCAATTGCACATTGCCATCATCGTCGTAGTCCACCATCACCTTCAAGTTGGCAAACTCCGGAATATATTTGCTGATTGGGTCATCGAAATCCCACAGACCTTCCTCCCACAACATCATCAGTGCCACGCCGGTAACCGGCTTGGACATGGAGTAGATGCGAAACAGTGATTCCGGTGTCATCTCTGTGTTGTCATTGAGGCGCGCGAGCCCTGCATGCTCGAAAGTCGCGACTTCTCCATCCTTGGCCAGCAGCCAGACCATGCCCGCCACGTCCTGGTTGGCAACGATCTCGCGCATGGCGTCATCAAGCTTGTCGATGCCTGCTTCGCTGAAACCAGTGGCCGCGGCACCGGCCTCGCCCTGGGGCCATGAGTCGGCGCCATAAGCGTTTACGTTGAGCCCGAAACCAAGAACGAGCGTGAGTAGGCTGGCGAAAATTTTTGTTCTGGATCTAAATGACTTGTTCATATTCATCAGTCCTTTGGTTCTTGTTCGTTATTCAATAATTGCCTGTTGTACCGCATTCTCGAAATCACTCTGTGCGGGGCCGTAGGGTTGTTGCAACATCAAAACGGCAGTGAGCCCTTCTTCCGGATCGCTCCATGACCGTGTGCCGAAGGCGCCGCCCCAACCAAAAGCGCCCTCGGTGCGACGTTGATTACCAACGATCGGATCCATAGTGACTGCGACGGTATAGCCAAAACCCTGGCCCTCTACTCGACGTGAGATGCCCTGATACAGGTCCTTGACCTGGTTGCTGCTCATCATGCGTACGGTTCTGGGGCTTAGTAAACGGTTGCCGAACAACTCGCCACCATTGACCAGCATCTGTTCGAAGCGGAGGTAGTCCCCTGCAGTGCTGTTTAAACCATAGGATCCGGCAAAGTAGGTTGTTGGCTGTGTATCAAAGAATGGTGCCATGTCGCGATCGACGATGACTACTCTGCGGTCCTGGTACTCTTCAGGAACGTTCCACCAGGAGTTGTTCATTCCCAGAGGTTCGAAAATACGTTCTTGAACAAACTGATTGAAAGGCATCCCCGATTCGATCTCAACGATTCGAGCAATCACATCCAGACCCGTTGCGGCGCTGTACTGCCAGCGTGAACCGGGCTGAAAGTCCAGAATGTAGTCGCCATACTCAGGAGCATTGGAGGCAAGCGTTCTTCCGGATCCCCTTGGAGTTGGCCCGCGTTCTGCCATGATTGCGCTGCCGAGACCTCCAGATGCCAGGCCAGAGGTGTGAGTGAGCAAATCATGCACGGTGATCTCTCTCGCTGCAGGAACCAGCCGGTAGGGTGGAATATTTTCCGGGTCGACACGGATGGGGCTGATGTTTTGATCCAACGGGGTGCGTAAAACAGCGACTTCCATCTCAGCAAACTCAGGAATCCATTTGCTGACAGGGTCCGTTGGCCTGACCAGGCCTTCTTCGATCATCATCATGGCCGCGACACCCAAAACCGGCTTGGTGGAACTCATCATGATAAAGATGTTGTCTTCCTGCATTGGGCGATTATTGGGAACATCCATCAGGCCGTGCGCTTCGAAATGCACCAGCTTGCCATGTCTGGCTACCGCGGTTACGGCGCCCTGAATATTGCCAGCATCGATATGCCGCTGAATGGCGTGATTTATACGCTCCAGTCTTTCCGTTGACATCCCGACTTCTTCAGCACTGCTGGCCCAGGGAATTTCCTGCGCCAACGACAAGCCACTGATGAGTGTGAGAGCAAAGGTCAGAATGAATTTGAGTGAGGCTTCTTGTTGTCTGGTTTTCATGGCTGGCCACCTTAATAAACTCAATCCCGGAAACGGGCGGCCTTCAATAATACTCAATACCGGGCACAAATGAAGCTGGAGACGCCTTATGACAGGCGAAAAATGTCAGTCAAAAGATGAAACATTGTGTGTCACTGCCCTGTGTCATGAAGGGTATGTTGATAGAATTCGCGTCTCTTCGAAAACTGCTTTATTTCAAGGACTTGTAGTCATGCCACGTTTCATGGAGTTGGTCCTCCCCAGGCTTCCCCGCGCCGCCTCAATGCTGTCGCTGTCTTTGCTTGCTGCCGCAGTCTCGGGGCAGGAATCCGTGCAGGAGCAACAGGTTGAGGCAAAGAGTTTTCGTGCAGTTCGGGTAAACACGGCGCCGGTCATGGATGGCAGGCTGGACGATGAAGTCTGGCAGCAAGCGCATCAGGTCACCGATTTTCATCAGAATCGCCCGGGTGATCACGCGGTACCTTCCGAGATCACGGAACTGTATGTGGTCTACACCAGCGAGGCGCTCTATATTGCTGCGCGCATGTACGACAGCGATCCGGAACTGATTGCCGCGCCGACAATCAGGCATGGCCAGGGGCTGCCATTTGATGACCGCCTGGTAATTATACTTGACCCCTTTAACCAGGGTCGCGCGGGTTATCGCTTCGAAACCAACCTCAATGGCGTGCGCCATGACGCACTCTACACCACCCCAACCAGCTTCAGCCTGAACTGGCTGGAAGAATGGCCCGGCGCTGTTATCGCTACATAGAGCTGAATCCGGTGCGAGCGCGGATAGTTCAGCGTCAAGACAAATACCCTTGGTCGAGTTTTCACTGCAACGCCCTTGGCGAGGCAGATAAGCTTGTAACTCCTCATCAATGCTATTCGGGTCTTGGCAGATCGCCAGAACAGCGTCGCAGGCGTTATCTGCACCTATTTGACGAAGAACTGTCCGAAGAAGAGCTTGAATTGTTCAGTAGAGCCGCGGAGGCATGTCAGCCAGTGGGCTCTGAAAACTTTCTGAAGCGAATCGAGGCGAGACTGGGCATGCCAATAGGTCGCCCTTGTAGAGGGCGACCTGTGGGAAGCTGATCAAAAAATAATCTCTCCGACCCCATTAAT
>CAYTLI010000119.1:0-8273 GCA_964438455.1 uncultured Pseudohongiella sp. | reverse complement strand
GTGCCCGATACCCGTGCTGGCGGCGATTCAGGGCGGCGCTATTGGCGCCGGCGTCGATCTCGCCACCGCCTGCGATATGCGCTACGCCACGAAAGATGCCTTCCTTTGCATCTACGAGATCAACATCGGCATGACCGCTGATGTGGGCACTTTCCCTCGCATCACCAATCTATTGCCAGAAGGCATCGTCAAGGAACTGGCCTACACAGGTCGACGAATGCCGGCAGAAGAAGCTGAGAAGCACGGCATCGTGAACCACGTCTACAAGGATCAGGAAACCATGCTGGCGGCGGTGATGGAAATTGCCAGGGAGATTGCCCGCAAGGCCCCATTAGCTATCCATGGCAGCAAAAAAATAATCAACTACTCTCGAGATCACTCAACCGATGATGCCCTGGACTACATCGGCGTCTGGAACGCCAGCATGCTGCAAAGAGATGAGATCCAGGAAGCCATGGCTGCGGCAAAGGAAAAGCGAAACGGTGAGTTTGTTGATTTGCCAGTCCCATCAGGCAAAACCAAGGCAAGTATCAACGACTAGTCTTAGCCACTAAGAATACTGTCGAGCACAAACTCAACGAGCGCCGCGCCTGACCAGGCGAGCGGCACGATAAACGCATAAGCGAGAAAGCGGGTGGCGATGGAGAGATTCATTGGCCAGTTGCGCAGGTTCTGCACCTGTTCTCTGCGCACCAAAAAATTGTTCAGCGCGACCAGATTCTCGCCTTCAAGCGACTTTGAGGTCTGCGCAATGTGCTGATTAATTTCTTCAATCAGTTCTGCCTTTGCCGCTACGATTCGCCTGTGCAAATTCCAGATAGGCAACGGGACCAGAATCAAAGCAGCAGGCACACCTATCAGGATACCATTGCGATAATTGATCCAGCGAAATTCCTGATCAAGTGACTGGAGAGTAGACAGGGCCAGTGCGCCAGCAATCATTAGAAAACTGTTCAGCGCGATTCTGCCGAATCCATTCAGTTTATCCAGTTCATAGAGGCTGAAACGAACTTCTTTGCCTGTCATGTGCAATATAAATGCTTCGTGCAGGCCAAAGAACAAGATGATGCCGATAGCATTCCACATCATAAACTGCCCAAGCACTATGCAAGCACTCACTGCAAACTGAGGTTGTCCCGGCGTGAGATTTATCGTGCCAATATTCAGAAACACATTGATCACACCGAACACCAGGGCGAGTGGCCACCAGGGGGACCAGCGAGCGCGCAATTGGTCGAGAAGCTCTGGCTGGTCAATATTTGCGTAGATGAATTTGAAGTTGCTATCCATTAATGGTCGGGACGCAACCAGACACATCATCAGGTAGGCAGGCATTATCGAAAACATCAGGAACAAGCCGGTCATCTCGAGCGGATTTGCCGACCAGGGAGAAACATCAGCAGGATAGATCGCGCCGCTGAGGATAAAAATACTGATAAGCGGCAGGGAAATCGCGCTACCAACTATAAGTACCGGGAAGTGCGTCCCGGCAATTAGACGATCTATAAGCCGCATGGGCAGCGGTGTTGTCATGGCGCCAAACACTGAGATTGAGATCTGACCAAGCATACTCAAAAGCCGGGATTGAACCAAGAACAGCCTGCACAGCGTATATTTGTGATAACCTTTTCTGCAATATTCGGGAGCCTCCATGGCAACTCTAAAACCAATAATAGCAATCGTTGTCATACTGATAGTTAGCCTGGCCATTGCCTGGGCAGGCAGTCAGGGCAGTATCCGGATCGGTACACTGCCGGTGTTCTTCCTCTGCGCCACTGTTGGCTTTCTGCTACATTGGGTCGTGTTCATCCCGTCATTCATGTTCCAAACCGAACACTTTTTCGATCTCACCGGCTCCATCTCCTATATCGCGGCAGTCGCACTGGCCTACATCGCCGTCCCGGAAATGGATCTGCGGGGGCAACTTGTTTGCCTGATGATTACAATCTGGGCCGCTCGCCTGGGAAGCTTCCTGTTCATCAGGGTCAGGAAGGCAGGTAAAGATGGTCGCTTCGATGAAATCAAGAAGCGGTTCTTTCGCTTCGCGTTCACCTGGACTCTGGGTGGCGCGTGGGTGTTTATCACCATGGCTGCAGGTCTGGCAGCGATGACGTCAGCTGAGCAGAAACCACTGGGAATTCTTGCTTACCTGGGCGTCACTATCTGGGCTTTTGGATTTATCTTTGAGGTTGTTGCCGATCGGCAGAAGACTGCATTTCGCAAAGATCCAGACAATGCGAACAAGTTCATCACCACCGGTCTATGGTCGAAGTCACGCCACCCCAACTACTTCGGCGAAATCGTACTCTGGCTCGGGATAACCTTGATTGCATTACCGGTGTTGAGCGGATGGCAGTATGTGACATTAATATCCCCGCTCTTTGTAATCTTGTTACTAACCAGGGTTAGTGGCATCCCACTGCTCGAACAGCGCGGTGAGGAGAAATGGGGATCGGACCCAGCCTACCAACAATACCTCGCCTCAACTCCGGTGCTCATACCCAGGCTTTGAGAGGACTATCATTTTTCGTACTGAAAAACTTCTTCCAGGGGCTTGCCGAAGACTTTTGCGATCTTGAAAGCCACTTCCAGGGATGGCGAATACTTACCCAGCTCGATAGCGTTCACCGTTTGCCGGGTTACCCCAATTTTTCGGGCCAGTTCCAACTGGGTCATTTCATCATGAGCCAGCCGCAATTCGCGGATGCAATTGCTGATAGGAAGTTCAGGCATTAATAGCCCCTGCGGTACTGCACGATGAGCAAGGCAGCGCGAAATACTTCGGCGAAGAGTAAGCAGGCGAGATAAAGCATGCCAAATCCCCAGTTGCCCCCTTCCACATGAATCATGGGAATCGTCACCGCGATCACCATTCCGATCAGAGCTACATAGGCAGTTCTCGCGGCACGAAAGGCAAACAATTGCTCTCGCTCGTCCTGGGGTATACCGACATCTTCCGGCGACAGTCTACGTGCCAGAAGGACAAGAATTACCTCTAGCACTATGAATGCAAGTATTACGTGCAAGCCCATGTTGGCCATGTAAGGAAGACTGGGATCTGGCCCGTGATAGACGCGCACCATGAAGACGTAATAAGGAACGAACACAATGATCAAGGCGATCATCGTGAACCAGGCTTTCTTTTCGCGAAATGACATACGCGTGTCTCCACTCATGCTCATCACCCAGCTAATTAGTATAGAGATACATTATTTACTTAAGCAGGTGGCCCAACGGCCGCAACCTGGAAGTTGAAGCAGGTATCGAGGACTGTCGGGTCGTCACGATAGATTTGAATCAGCTGGCCAGGGATCGCGGCGATGTGCTGAATCCACCCTTCTGCTTCCTCTTCGGTGAAAAAACCTGATTCCCTGGCATGCCCAAACATCAGCGTTTCAAATTCCTGCAGCTCCACATTCTCGATACCGCGAGAAAAATAGTCAGCACTGAGCTCATACACCGCAATGAAGTATGGCTGGTCGCACAATGCCGTGTCTGTCTGCATCAGACTGACTGCAGGCGATGGATCACCCCCCTGCTCACTGGCAGATTGACCGTGTAATGCAGCAAATGCGGTACCACCGCCAATATGCTCATTAGTAAACAGCCCCGAATGGGCCGCCGCGGCACCGAGTCCCACCACCAAAATCACTGCCGCTACCATTTTGATACTGCGTTTCATACTGCGCCGCCACTCCCTTTCCAAGGAGTCGATTCGATGGCAGTCATATTAGTCAAATATTTTTGACATGTCTAATATTTTTTACACCCGCAGCGTGCTTCTACCTGCGCGAGATTCATGGTAGAAACGTCACTCCCTAGCAGGTGGAGGCAGGAAATGAGTTGGCAGAAGGAAGTAGACGAGATTCGCAGACGCGAGTCCCTGGCCAGGGAAATGGGCGGCGAAGAACGGGTTCAACGCCAACATGACAATGGCCGGCTGACGGTGCGCGAGCGTATCGAGGCCCTGGCCGACCCTGACAGCTTCCATGAAATTGGCGCTCTCGCCGGCAAGGCGGAATATGACGCCGACGGTGAGCTTGTTGAATTCGTGCCTTCCAATTTCGTGCTCGGCACCGCTGACCTCGATGGACGAAGGGTAGTGATCGGCGGCGATGACTTCACCGTCCGCGGTGGTGCCGCCGATGCCAAGGTTGGTGACAAGTCAGGGTATGGCGAGAAGTATGCGCTGGAAATGCGACTGCCCCTGGTGCGCCTGGTAGATGGCAGTGGCGGTGGCGGCAGTGTCAAGACGCTGGAAATGGTAGGCCATTCCTACGTGCCAGCTCTGCACGGTTTTTCCACCACCATGGAACTGATGGGCGTTGTCCCTGTTGTCTGCGCCTGCATGGGCTCGGTAGCGGGACTCGGTGCGGTGCGAGTCACCATCTCTCATTTCTCTCTCATGATAGAAGGCAGCAGCCAACTGTTTGTAGCGGGCCCGCCAGTAGTGGAACGGGGTTTTGGCAAACCCGTTGAAAAGAATGAGCTAGGTGGATCACAAATTCATGCGCATCAATCCGGGGCTGTCGACAACGCGGTAGCGAGCGAACAGGACGCGTTCATCGCGATTAAGCGGTTCCTTTCCTATCTTCCGCAAAATGTCTGGCAGCTTCCGCCAGTGATTGATTGTGATGATGATCCTGCTCGCCGTGATGAGAGTCTGCTGTCAGTCATCCCTCGCAATCGTCGAGAAATGTATGAGGTCAGGGACATCATCCAAAACGTCGTCGATAAGGATTCCTTTTTTGAGATCAGCCCTGGATACGGCCAGTCTCTCGTTGTTGGCCTGGCCAGGCTGGATGGCCACCCGATCGGCCTTATCGCCAATGACACGCATCATCATGGCGGCGCGGTTAATGCTACGGCATCTGAAAAGATGATGCGCTTTGTCGACCTGTGCGACACATTCCACCTCCCGGTTATAAACCTGGTCGACAACCCTGGATTCCTGATTGGCACCGAAGCCGAACAGGAAGGCACCGTTCGCCTGGGTAGTCGCGCACTAATGGCGATCTATCAATCAACTGTTCCGTGGGTCTCGGTTATTGTTCGACGTTGTTACGGGGTAGCAGGAGCAGGACATGGAAAATCAGATGGCCTGAATCTGCGCTACGCCTGGCCATCGGCTGATTGGGGATCGCTGCCAATCGAGGGTGGAGTCCAGGCCGCCTACCGTCGCGACATCGAATCTGCTGAAGATCCTGATGCCCGCAGACGCGAACTGGAAGACATGTTGGAACAATACCGCTCGCCACTGCGCACGGCTGAAGCCTTTGGCATCGAAGAGGTAATTGATCCGCGGGATACGAGGCCGCTGCTGTGCGACTGGATCAAACTGGCCTATGAAATCCTGCCCGCCCAGCTCGGCCCCAAGGCCCGCACACCAAGGCCTTGAGACCGATTTCGAACGCAATCCCATCCAGATCACCGGTAAACCCCGATCAGGGATTTGCGTTGTAGTATGCAAGAGAATCTTTCTGGTAAATCTTGGTGAAAACTTTACTTCCGGCAGCACTAGCCGTTCTGTTATTGGCGTACATAAATGCGGAAGCCGCTGAACTACCCAACTCCCAACCGGGGGCTACACTTTCTGGTGCAGCAACGAGCGCAGTGTTCAGGACTGGAACCACTTCAGATAGCGGCGCAAGTTACGGCAGCGACTTCAATCCCAACCAGGCTCTTCGCGTAAGCGCAGATATTCAGGTGGAAGCACAACATGTAGGCAGCCAGGGTAATATTTTTGTGGTTGCGCAATCTGCTCAATCTTCCTATATGCAAAATGGCCATGGTGAGTTCATACCCTGGGATCTGTTGCCCGAAAATCTCACACCCTACAAAGCGATAGACTCCCTGGCAGCAGAAGAATCATTAACAGTATTCGATGGACTCGCTTTCGGACCGATCGGTGTGCAGAATGCCAGCGTCAGTTTCTTCTTTGCCTACAACACCGGTTCGAATCCAGAGGAAATCTACTACAGTCCAGATCCGCTGGTTGTAACTCTCGGCGCCTACGATCCACTGATCACTGTCTACGAGCCTGCCGAGATCATCGATACCGTTGTTCTCGATGAAAGCCGGGATCGTGAAATACCGATCCTGATCTATCTCGCCCAACGTGATGACCCTGCACCAACCTTGCTATTCAGCCATGGTCTTGGCGGCGACAGGTTTACCGTGGGTTATCTGGCGAGCCACTGGTCTGCGCGGGGATTTAATGTCATCAACCTGCAGCATCCTGGTAGTGATACATCTTTCTATGAGGGATTACCTGCCAGCGAAATTCTCGCAGCTTTTCAGGAGGCCGCAAACGTAAGCAATGCCATAGCTCGCGTAGAGGATGTTTCCGCAGTTATAAGCCAATTGGAAATCTGGAATGAAGATAGCGCCAGCGCCTTGTTCGGCAAGGTAGACCTGGCGAAGATAGGCATGTCCGGTCATTCATTTGGCGCCAGGACCACCATGGCTACCAGTGGTGAGGAAGTTGCCTATATCCCCGGCGAGACCCAGGATCCACGAATCAAGGCTGCCGTGGTGTTAAGTCCTAGCCCGCCGAGCCTGGGCACCGCCGAGCAGGCATTCGGCGATGTAGATCTGCCCTGGTTATTGATGACCGGCACACTCGATGAGTCAGTGGTCAATGATGTGACTCCCGAACAACGACAGCAGGTCTACCCCGCCCTGCCGCCGGGAGGCAAGTATGAGCTGGTGCTGTTCGAGGGAGAACATCACGCTTTCACCGACAGGGAGATCAATCCGGCAACACAGAATCCGCGCAACCCTGCTCATCACCCTGAAATCACGGCGTTGAGCACGGCATTCTGGGAAGCCTGGTTACTGGGAGATGTCTCGGCGCGAGGCTGGCTGGATGGCGAAGGCGCCGTCTCCACTCTGCAGCCAGGTGATACCTGGCAACTCAAGTAATTCAGCGCCGCTAGTCTTCCGCGACTTCTTCCATCAGATCCATATAGCGCAAGCGCGGATGTTCCGTATTCGTGATCTGCGCATCCAGAACCTGGACTGCATCTGTTGCTGGTTCAAATACCGGCCATTGTGGGAGACCCGGCCCGTTGGGGTTACCGGTGGCGGCAAAATTAAACCAGTAGTCGGCAACCTGCTCTGATAGCGCTCTGTCGTTATCGTCCCAGCCGATACCCACTACATCCAGATTATCGAAAACATAGGCGAGCTCGCCCGAATGGTAGGCGCCGAAGCTGCGTCTTCCACCATCATTATTCAGGTCTGGTTGCGCCGGCACATAGAGGCGGAACGCCGGCGGATTGCGAGTGAAGTAATACACGTAGGCATCGTCGCCCCGCGCACGAATGGCACGGGCCCAATCCCGGGCCGTACGAATGAATCCATTGTCACCGAGAATGGTTTTTCTCGCCGCGATTGGAGATTCTTCAATTAAATCCGCATATGCAGCCTTTATTTCCCCTGCTTGATCTCCGAAAACACCGGTAAGCACTCCATCAAGTTGCTGTTCTGTGATTTCGGGCGCGGTGTGTTGCAAGCCAAAGTATTCATCGGCCAGCCCACCCATCATTACCGGGATTCGATTGTGGGTGGCTGCAGCAAACAGGTTTGCTGGTGTATCTGGCAGCACCCAGCCATCAACTATTGGCCCATTGGGATTACCGGCACTGATGATTTCTTGCGGCGAGAGTTCTCTCATGGCCGCGAGGGTTGAGTCTCCGCGCCCGGTGATTCCCATTCCCGCCATGAACCGTTCACCCCGGGAGTGCGCACTGTCCTCTCCACCCTCCAGGCCGCGCTCCAGCCGTATGCATCCTGCCGAGGGTGACTGACCAATCACACCATCAATCAAACCATCTGCCAGCGGCGAAGCCATTAACAGGCAAACATCTTCACCACCGGCGGACTGGCCAAAAATAGTGACCCGCTCAGGATCGCCACCGAAGTTTGCAATATTGGTTTGCACCCATTCCAACGCCTCGACCTGGTCCATGAGACCATAGTTTCCAGAAGCCCGTTGTTCAGACTCTGCGGTCAATGCAGGGTGAGCGAGAAAGCCGAACGCGCCAAGGCGATAGTTCGCGGTAACCACCACCGCACCGCGGGCAGCCAGGTTGGAACCATCAAAAATTTGTGCAGCCGCATGTCCGGCCGTGTTACCGCCGCCGTGAAACCACACCATGACTGGCAGCCTGTCTTCACTATCCTGAGCAGCGGAGTATATATTCAGGTACAGGCAATCTTCCGAACGATTGAGATTACCCCGGGCATAGAGACTGTTGAGATCATTGCGA
>CAYTLI010000118.1:0-8353 GCA_964438455.1 uncultured Pseudohongiella sp. | reverse complement strand
GGGGATGATCTGTCCTGATATGGTTTTCTCGTATCGCGGAGCTTATGGGATCCGCGGGCCGTTGCAGTGGGACCGGGAGGAAGAAGAGTACACGTGCACGCTGGTGGTTAACGAATCTTACTGCCACTCTTGGAACAAAAGGGCGGACTCACACGGCGAAATAGAATACGGCACATGCAATTGCACATTGGCTGAAAAAAACATTTGCATGAAGTGGAAGTGTGAGGACGACGAGTACGAAAAGTGCGGAGATGGGTGTTCATCATGGCCAAACGCACAACGACCAGAACGATGCACGTGCAAAGTGTGTGAAGAGAATCGCGGATGCCGGAGAGAAACGCGTGCCACGTATATTAAAAAAGAATACACTGAAGGTTGGTGCACCAAGACACGAGGACGGGAATGTGTGTCTTGGAACCAACGCGAGTGGACGCAGGACTATCCCGATGTGTACGAATTTGAGATGTATATGAGAACGGAAGATGGATATTTTGGTAATGTCACAACTCCCAATTTGGACAAGGAATTCGAGATATCAAAATGCCAGCCCTTGTCACAAAACGAAAACGGTGTATACCTTCACTGGAAATGCGAGGAACGTGGGATGATGTATTTCAAAGACAACCAGATCATTTTTTTCTCTGCTTTCGGGTTTATTTTTATTTGGCTGTTTGCTTGGAACCTGGTGTGGATGTTTGAAGAAAACGATTGTGAAATTTTTGAGTGGATCAGTGACAAAGACTGCAGACTGAAAGTATCTGTACACATAACGCTATTTCTACTCGCATATGCGCTTAATTGTGTCACAAATGCAGCATTTGGGGGATCGTTCGCCGTGTTAATGATATCCATACTGTTTTATTTGCCTATTGTATGCATTGTTTTAACGTGTTGTGTGGATATTACCGGAGTGATCAAAAGCGTCTGCAACACACTGTCAAACGGGTTTTGGGAATGTTGGTACAAACTTTATTACGTTTGCCCCGTTGAAAAACCAAAGTCACCAGAAAGTTCGGATCCTGAAGATATTCCAGATGAAGTGAAAAATATGTACTTGGAAGAAACTGAAATCTGAAACCAAATTAAATCATTTTCACATGTGCCACTATGTCTTGCAAAACCCCCTACCGTCGTATGTTAGCAAATTACAGTGAGCGTAAGCGTGCAAGGAGAATATCTGAGCTTATCGACAAGCTGTCAACAACAGTGGGAGCATCCTCAAGAAAACCGACAACCAGAGCAACGATCCTTGAACGGGCCATCGCGCATATTAAGTATCTGGAGATGAAAGTAGATTTGTTGGAAACAAAGTTTGCGGAAAAAGCCCCGGTATTTGTCAGGTTTTCAACGAGAGAGAATTTTTTGATTGAAATTGAGCCATTTGACACGGTTTATTCTGTCAAGTTGAAGATTCAAATCAAAACAGGAGTTTGCCGAACTCAACAGTGTCTATTTTTAGATGGGAAAGAACTTACAGACAATTATTTGCCTGGTATCTACAAAATGTTCAAAAACACCAATAACTGTTTTATTGATTTGTCGATATCAAATAGTCAATCTAGCTCAGGCTTCAATTCATTGAAACAGAAAACAATAAGATGAAATATGATAACAATGAATAAAACAAGTGACCTGCTCTAGTTGGCCCAGTTCTGACCGCCCCTGAACAGTTGGAGCACGTTGTATTGTTGTATGTGTGGGGGTTTGTTTGTGATAATAAAGTATCTTGAGTTTTTATAAGCGTGTTCAGTCGTTAAGGACAGTTACGTCACACAATGTGTATAATTGACTCGACGGAGGAAGCATCCTAGATTTGTTCATTTTACAAGACGAGCAAAACACGTCAGACCATGAAAAAAATATCTATTGTGGTAGCAGCGACCACGAAAAACGGAATCGGGAAAAATAATACTATTCCATGGAAATTAAAAAAGGATCTGGCTTTTTTTAAAAAAGTCACTAAATCTGTTTCTGATTCATCTAAAACCAACGCTGTAATAATGGGTCGAAAAACATATGAATCTATACCTAAAAAAATCGCCCGTTAATCGGTCGAGTAAATATCGTTTTATCCAAGCGGGGTTTGAATATTCATGAGTCTGTTAAAGTAGCAAGAGATCTATCAGCGGCTATTAAGCTGGCAGAGGATGATGATGACGTTGAATCTATCTACGTTATCGGGGGGGCGTCTGTGTATAATTTAGCAATGAAAATGAAACAATGTTCAACAATATTTTTGACACGAGTGTATGGTGATTTCCAATGTGATGTGTTTATATCTGATTTTCCCAGTGAATTTCTTTTGGATAAAACATCGAACTCAGATATTTTTACGGAGAACAATGTGTCTTATGAATTTCAGAGGTACGACAAGACAAATATAAGTGCCCTGGATACCTCTCAAAACTAAATCTGGAAAATAAATAATACAAACACAATAAATCCGCTGAAAATCCTCCACCGATTTTGGTGGTGGTGGCTGTGGTCTGTGTATAGCGAGAATTTAACAGATGTGTTCAACTTTTTCTGAAGAGCTTGCTCAATTTTAGTAACCACATCTTTGTGGTATGCAATATAGAGTGGGTTATTAAGCCCGTTTTCGGCGACATCTTGAAAAAAAAAGAGAAATTCCATCATTTATCAAACAAACCATGTCACGTCAATTTTCTTGCGAATCACAACAAGAAATCGCCCAGCGCTATCAACAAGCCATGTCACAGGAAAGAACTTACGAGTCGCATCATGAAATCACCCAGCGCTATCGCCGTGAGTTGGCGAATTGCAACGAGCGCATGCGCGTGCGTAAAATAAACAAACTCATTGATGAACTGACGATCATAGTTGCACCTAAGATTCAGAAACCGTCTAGGGCAACGGTTCTTGAACGAACTATACTATACATAAAACACCTGGAGATGCAGGTATCTTTGTTAAAGTCGCTTCACGACGTGGGTAATAAAACATGGCACAATTAAGAACTCATTGAAACACACACACACAAATGATTTATGAACACAATAAACGAAAACATTCAACCTGATCTATCCAGCCCAATTCTTACTGCTACTAAACAGTCAGAGTATATTAGTTATTACTTTATAAGAGAAGTAATATAAAAAATTTTATTATAATTGTATATGTATACAAAGTTCATCGTGACATTCTGAAAAGACATCTTCGTCGATGCTGGTCACTCCAACATGAAGAAATACTGTAGTCAAATAGGAACAATCATAAAAAGCTCCATCATCGATCTGCGTGACCGATTTTGGTAATCTCACTTCGGTTAATGCGCTATGAGCAGCAAATGATTCTGGTATTTTCTTTAGACCAGTGTGCTCACTCAAATCGATTTTTTCAATATTTGCACATTGAAACGCTCCAAATCCAATATGATTCAACCCCAATGGAAAATTAATGTGAGTTAGTGTATTACAGGAGAAACTGAATCCACCAATCTCGGTCACTGACTCTGGTAGTTCCACACGGGTTAGTTCCCATGGAAACAAATCGACATCATTCCTTCCAGGAGAAAAATATTTAAAATATATAATTTCGTCCGCGATTTTGGTATATCCGTCAGGGACGCGTATAGTTGATATTGTTTGTATGTTTTCATTCTTCTCTTTACACATGTTTATCATGTCCGATTTGGAGAAAATTTTTTCTGTGGTTTTGTCCATGATGTTTATGAAAAAAAGTATTTAGTAGAATATATATTTAAACTGTGTTTTTTATCTATAGACTCTTCTGGTTATGGACAATTTAAAAAATATATATAGCCGTGATTCCATAGCAAAATACTCATTTTACATGCACACCTCTCTCCAAAAATGAAACCCGACTCGATCGTCTCTGCTTTTTTCTTTGCCTGGTGCATAGTAGCTGGGTTTTATAGCACTGAATATTTCGAGGACGCCGAAGTTGTGGCTTCATGGCTATATGCTCAATCCATGCTGGGGCTGATGGCATTTGTTCCCGAGGAGATGATACCGAAAACAAAACTGTCTACGTTGATGGATCTTTTTTGCACGGTGTTTGGATGTTGCAATGTGTTTGTTTCCGGTAGTGGCCCGTTCATCGTGTTTGCCAGGCTGACGGCTGTCATGTTTGCATTTCTGCACTTTTCGTCAGCTGTGTCTAAAAATCAGTTAGATGCATTGATCATCAATGTAGTGAATATACTACTCATATACGGCGGCTTGGTCAACTACGGAAAGTGTGATACACTGCCTGTTCTTATGTTTGTGGAGGGTTTTGTGGCGGCTGCGTTTTTCATGTGTGTGAGAGGTCAATTGTCTAGAATGATTTATACCGTGTGTACCTCTCACATACTGTGCAACATGTACATGATATGGGTTCTGAGTGCCAACAGCTTCAACTGCTCAAACGCCTTGCACGTAAACACGTCAGCTGCTGTTGCGTGGCATGTGCTTTATTTCTGTTACTCAGTTATTTTTCATGAAGATTAAATAACCGACGCATGTACTTGGTCGTAGAAACATGAACAGTAACCATGGCCGAACCAGTGTACTTTCACGTAGGGACGTATTTTAAAGAGCTGTTAGCTATCTCCGGGGAAGAGGAGCATGATTTCTGCACGCGGGAACACGAGCTCACCGTCCCTGAAGGAACCACTCATATTGATCATGGGTTCCCTGAAGCCGGATACCTAACGAGTGATAACGTTATATTTATGTCGTTGATACGAATAACTGTACTGTCCATCCCTGCTTCTGTACGCTTTATCGATAAGCACTCGTTTTACTTCATACGCATCAACCGTTTGATCATTCCTGAGGACAGTCAGCTCGAAACAATAGGATGGTCTGCGTTTACTTTTATCTCTGATGAATTCAAGTCTCTACAACAAGATATTATTTTTCCAGAGTCGTTGAGAATAGTCGGGCCAAGTGCTTTCTACGGCTGCTCGTTTAAAAACATCACATTCGAGTCACGTAAAATCCACATAGAAAACAGCGCGTTCTCCAGCAACTTGGAGCTAGAAAATTTAATTTTCTCGGATGAAACATGGGTCAGAAACGAAAGACGGATAATTTCTCTGTGGGGGTTTTCACAGTGTCCAAAGCTTCGACACATTCACGGCGTCGGGGTTGACTATGTAGGAGAAAAGGCGTTTGCGTGTGATGAGGATACAGGAGTGACCAGGGATTTCGTTGATTTGAGTTTCGTCCGAGTTTGGGGAGGAAATGTGTTCAAGAACACGTTTATTAAACATTTGACCGTTAAAGCCACTCCAGGGACAAATTGGGCGGAAATTACAAGCAATGCCAAAGTTGGTAGAATCATTTTCATTCACAAGACGAGAAAACGAAAGTTATATTGAACATGGAAGAAGATATCCAGAGCTCTCTTACTTTTACCGGCTGCGAGTTGACAGAGAAGATCGATCCGGTGGACATTGAACAACTAACCACTTTAATCGCACAATCTGACGAAGGAGATATTTGCTCAGTGTGCAGAGATCTCATTCGCTCAAGATTGAGGACTTACCTGGCTCGCAATGTTCATCCTTGTGTCAGCCAACATGCTTTTGAAAAATTCAAACAACGGAGTTTTGTCAATTTAATAGAGAATGAAAAGTACAAGATATACACAAAGAAACCGTTTTCACATCCGTGTCACGTGTGCAAGGTTCACGAAAAACCGCTGCATGTCCGGCAAAATAATTGTACCCGCATGCGAAAACTGCTTACCTCAGCTTATCTACCGGATATTAGAAAGGTTTATCTTTTTATTTACAGCTTGGACAAAGAGATTGTGAATATGATTCACACGGAGGATCAAAACTTTTCAAAATTGAGACAATTGATATCTATTCGTTCAGAAAAAGCGAGGAAAATTAACGTGAAGAAAACAGTAACGTGTTTTGATCTCACTGGTGTGACGAGTGACAGTGAAATTTACGCTCATTTACGCAGTCAGATATATTGAATAAAAGCCATGGTCTCAATGTGTAGTACGTTCAATTTCGGAACACGTGAGTTGCCGATTAAAGAAATCGAGCCGGGCGACTTTGAGAGTCTAAAGTCACAAGTGTTTCCGTCACTGGTTGAAGTTTGCTCGTCATGCAAAGATCTTCTGAGAAACAGGATCAAAACAAATCTATTAAAATACGTGCATCCTGGAGCAGGCGATTTGTTCTACTCAACTTTTGTGGATCGGCTGTACAAAGATATTCAGCGTTACAAACGCAAGGAGGGACGTTATAAAAAGCAACAATTTGTAAATCCATGCCACGTGTGTTATGTGGACGATAATCTGTACAAGAGACAAAGTAACAGAATACGCATCACACGGCTGATTCAACCCAAGTACAAGTACTTGTTCAAAATGTTGACCCCTGGCGTCCGTGCATTGGATGAACAGATTATTAAACTGACTCAAACTCCGAAATGTGATCACGATGTGATAAGAAGTTTGGTCCAGAAACGAAATATCATCGTGTCTTCGTTTTCTCGGGGACAGTATGTTCACTGTTTCAAGGGGGGGAATGGTGAATTCAACGTGAGTGGCTATCTGAGCAGACATTTTCCCAACTGCAGCAATGGGTAACATGCAAGTAAACGGAAAACCAGTTGCCGAGTTATATTATGAACAGCCTGATTATTGGCTGTTTCCAGAGTCGTGGTGGAAAGCGGTTCTACCTGATGAGCCTGACCCTATGTTTTTAGTTGCTATGCGAGAAGCCTTGGAAAAAACTTTGGATGAAACTTTAATAGATACAAACAACGGGGAATCAAAAGCATATACACCCCACATTTACGTTGGGGAAGACAGAGTTTAATCTATAAAAATATATACATTTCCCAGCGGATCATTTCCCACCACCATGCGTTTCATAGCATATAAATTAAACGGTGTTATTGAAGACGGCTTCAAACGTGGTCACGATGTCTATAGCTTTGTGCGAACTGATTCAACCGACTTGTCAGCTGTTGCTTTTGCTGTATACACAGAGAAGAGTACATACCCATGGCTCAAGTGTATCAACGCCGCTATGAATTTCATTCACGGGAGAAACGTCTGCATGTCACCGGTCGGGTTTGGTATACTTAACACAGGAGACTGCAATCTGCACATGTTCATGTACAACTCGAGAGAAGATATGACCGAGGACGTTGAACCCGATTTACGTGAAAATATTCAGCTAATGTGGAACGTAAAAGGATTTGCGCCTTTCATAATATTCGATGAAGCAGACGTGTATTTGTTAAGCATGTCGCTGGATGTTTGTGCTCATATTTCGGGCTTATGACTTTAAAGATTTAATAAATACAAAAAAAACATTGGTTATTACTTTAATCCCGAAAGTCTGAGTTTGTACGCATCGTAAGCAGTCTGCGCGTGAGCAAAATACTGTGCCAATAAAATATTGTCTTCTCTCGATTTAGACGGCTCGTGTGTGAGTTCAAGATCTTCCATACTTACGCCTGTTATCACTGATATCAAGAGTTTATTCAAATTGAACCAATCTTCGAATCTTTGTCGCTGTGTGATGTCTGTTTCATAGATGTCGATGGTTGTTGGAAATATCTCACCGAATATATCTTTCACTTTTGTAGACATGAGTTGAGCGGTCATGGTTGATCAATGATCTGGGCAAATGACGAGAAATTGACTTTAAATTTCGGGATACTTTATGTCCTTTGATTTTAGAAGGCAACGCGAACCGTGAGTTTCATTTTTCAACCGAGCCAAAAGGTAATCATGGACGATCAAGGGTATCTTGACGACGAGCTTTTCTTTGAGGACATGCACTTTGACGAACAAGAAACGTTTCTTCCCAAAAAACTTCACATTGGCGACAAACTGGAAATTGGAAAAATTCCGGTTAAAAAATGTTCATCGTTTTGGATGAAGCACGGTGATTCCATTGCTCTTGTCGAACGCGCGAAGGGAAATTTCCCGATCCCCTTTGCCCGGAAAGTAATAAATGCAGAGGAGCTCAACAAGGGATTTATCCCGTATATGTATTATCCGGAGTTTCTTGTGTATGCACTTGCGGCTCTTGTGTTCAAAGAGTCTTATTTCCACGGACGCGGGAACGTGTCATTTCATGTATATACACTATTGGGATATTTGAGCCAAAGGCGGAAGTTAAGAAAACAAGAGCCGATGAAACCCCTGTTTAAGTACATATCTCAGAACGCTAGTGAAGTTACTATCCATGTATGCCTACACGTTTCCAGTTACGGAGACGGTTGGAAAAACGCGTGTGCAAAATCAAAGTTGCCGTGTTATGTGTTTAATTGAATAAATTTTTTTCGTACAATATATTTCAAAGACTTGCGAACAGCCCTTTTGCCTCTGGGGACAATTTTTTTTCGCT
>CAYTLI010000117.1:303-8441 GCA_964438455.1 uncultured Pseudohongiella sp. | reverse complement strand
CCCATCAGGCCACGCAGGAAGGATCGGCGCTTAATTGAAGTCATGGCTGACTCCCTGTTCTTATTGTTGTTGAGTGAATTGAGTGCTCAGTCGGGCAACAGGCTGCGTATTGCTTCCCTAAGCTTTGCCTGTAATTCCTCATTAGTCAATTCGCCCTTTTCAGCATCGAAGTTGTCATAGAAAGAAGGAATGGACAGGGAAGCCTTGATATCGGCGCCGAAGCGCGGTGCAGATTTGAGTACTGCCTCCATCACGTTCGCGCCGCCTCTGCCCCCGGGTGAAGTTGACAGCATGACTACCGGTTTCTGTTGGTAAACATTGACCTCAACCCGGGAACACCAGTCATAGAGATTCTTCCACGCCGCGGTATAGGAGCCGTTGTGTTCGGCGAAGGAAATCAACAGGGCGTCGGCGCCGGCGATCCTGGCCAGAAAGTCATGGGCCTGTTGTGGATGCCCCAGTTCTTTTTCCCTGTCCACACCGAACAATGGCATCTCGTAATCATTGAGATCGAGAATCTCCACATCAGCGTCCGGCAGCATGCTGGCAGCATAGCTAACCAGTTGCTTGTTAATGGAACTGCGGCTGTTGCTGGCGGCGAAGGCGATTAACTTCATAGTGCTCCCGAGATAGTGTCTTCAAGCATTGTGTTCGTTAGAGAGTAGCGTCAACGGAATTGAATTTGCGCTAAATCATGTTGTGTTTTTCACGCGTCACACATACTCTCATAACCAGAATAAGAGCAGTATAAGAGGACTGAACCATGTGTGATTACGACACTCAGAAAGATGTGGATGAATATCTGAAGACCCACCCGGACATGAGCCGCCGGGATTTCACCAAACTTGCAGCCGGCGCAGGTGTCGGCATGATGCTGCCTGGGGCAGCGAACGCCCAGTCAATTTCCGAGCGTGACATCGATATCAGGACGCCGGATGGCGTGGCCGATTGCCATTTTGCCTATCCTTCTTCCGGTGCTCACGCCGCGGTGCTGGTATGGCCAGACATCCTGGCACTGCGACCAGCCTTCCGTACCATGGGCCGCCGCCTGGCGCGCGCCGGTTATGCGGTGCTGACGGTGAATCCTTTCTATCGTGATGCCCGTTCCCCGGTGGTGAGCTATGGTGCCAGCTTCGGTACTCCCGAGGTGCGCAACCACGTACTGCCAATGGCACGTAACCTGAATGCAGACACTCACTTCACCGACGCCCGGGCCTTCACTGCCTGGCTGGACGAGCAACCAGAAGTGGATACCAGCAAGGGTATCGGTACCACCGGCTACTGCATGGGTGGTCCTATGGTGATGCGTACTGTTGCTGCGGTTCCCGATCGATTTGCCGCGGGTGCCACCTTCCACGGTGGTGGCCTGGCGACCGACCAGCCCAATAGCCCGCACCTGCTGATTCCCGACACCAAGGCGGCGATGCTGCACTGCGTGGCGGCGAATGATGACCAGAATGACCCCCAGGCCAAGGTAACACTGCGTGAAGCCTATGCCGATGCCGGCATTGCGGCGGAGATCGAGGTCTATGATGGTGCCCTGCATGGCTGGTGTGCCATCGATTCCCAGGTCTATCACCAGGCCCAGGCCGAGCGTGCCTGGAGCAGACTGCTAAACCTGTTCGAAACCAACCTCGCCTAAACTATGCTTGCCGGTGGACTCGTTCCTCCGGCAATAGCTCTCAGGTGTCAGGTAATGATTAAAAAAGCTGGAGCGGCGTTGCTCGTGTCGCTCGGCGTCGTCATGGTCTTTCTTGGCCTTCGTGCCGGCATCGAGGCGCCGATCGTTACTGGTGTAGGATTCTTCGTGATCGCTGCAGTATTCCTGCTGGACCAAAATAGCAGCTAGACCGTAGCCGCAAAGATTCTGGTTGAAAGTAAACTGAAAACAAAAAGGCAGCACCGAGGTGCTGCCTTTCTTATTTTGAATTGCCGTTCTCTAATTAACTACTGAGTGTTGACCTTGCTGGTCCAGAAGATGTCGATGTTGCCCAGGCTGTTGTCCTGGCGAGAGGAGAACCAGGTGAAGCTATCGCCACCAGGTGGCAGCGCAGGACACATGTCGGCGGAAGCGGTGTTCACCTGTGGACCCAGGTTTCTTGCCGGCCCCCAGTTGTTGGGACCCAGTTGCTGCGAGCCCCAGATATCCATGCCGCCGTAGCCACCTTCCCGGGAGGAAGTGAAATACACCATGCCATCGGTATCCTGGGTGAAGTGAAATTCTTCACCTGCGGTATTGATGTTTGGACCCTGGTTTACTGGCTCGGTCCAGCCACCGTTCCCGTCGGGGCTCGAGCAGTAGATGTCGGAACCACCGTAACCGCCGGCCCTGCGCGAGGCAAAGCAGAGAGTCTCACCATCCTGCAGGATGGCGGGGCAGTGTTCGTCTCCTTCAGTGGTGCTGATTGGCAGTCCAACCAGTTCCGGTTCTGACCACGAGCCATTGACCTTGCGGGTCACGAAGATGTCGTTGTTATTCTGTGGCGAAGTCGTTGCCAGCCGGTCGGACTTGAAATAGATGGTGTTGCCATCTGCGGTAATCCAGGGCTCGCGATCGTCGCCCTTGCGCAGCGGATCAACATCGGTGCGCGGAGGCTGGTTGATGGGAATACCCATGTTCACCGGCTCGCCCCAGGTGCCAGTCTCTTCATCGAAGTAAGCGATGTAGAGGTCCTTGGGGTCGCCATCGGCTACCGCCATGTCCTGGCGGGCACTACAGAACACCATGGTGCCATCCGCGGCGAAGGACAGTTCACCTTCTGCCCACATGGTATTAATAGGTGCACCGAAATTATGCACGGCTTTCTCTACCCAGCTCTCAGACTGGGCACTGAGCTGGCCGGAGAAGGCAGCAGAAACTGCCAGGGTCAATAAACAAATTTTCTTATTCATCATCTGCTTCCTTTTTCAAATACTTGGATGTCTAGCTGCGCGAAGTCACGCGAAACGTCCACCAGTGATCGGGACGTTGTTGATCGATATCTGGCACCGGGTTGTTCGGGCCGCCACCGTGTATCTGTAGTTTGGTAATTCTCGCACGCCAGGCCTTGTCCATGGTGGACGGATCCTGCACCCGATTCAGGTGCACCGGGTAAGTCACACCATCGAGGCGCATCACTGCAGGTTCGTCGCCTTCCACACGAGCGGCCCAGTATTTGGTGGCACAGACAGAACAGCTCAGGTACATCTCACCATCGGCTGACGCCATGCAGTTGAGGTTTACCGAGTGCGGCCTGATGCCCGCATAAATCTGAAGCTGGCACAGCGGCACATCGTTGGCAAAACTCCAGTCACTGACCGGGCCATCGGCGGACTCGCCAAACAGGAATCCTCCCGGCGTACGTTCGCATGGACAAACCGAGGAATAGATCAGAAAGCCGATGATGCCGATAGCGAGCATGCCACCGAGAGACCCACCGATAATAATTTTTAGCTTGGAACTGTTGCTGACAGCTTCAGTCATAGTACGCCCCCACTAACTGGTTCTTATTCTTGTATTGTTATGCTTTTCTGGATTGAGACTCAGCCAGTCAATGTCAGGAGATTACCGCATTCAGGGCAGAATCAAAAATGCTTTGCCGCCAACACGGGCCCGATTCGACAGACGCCCATGGCGCTCGGTAAAAGTTCAGACGTCACCAATTTCCAGGGCGAAAAGCTGGCGCAGGATGGATCGCCACTGCATGTACTGCTCATCCATGGTGCCACTGAGGCCGTGTACGCTCTTGTTCAGCTCCAGTATCGCCGGCGCGATCTCCTGGTTGAATCCATTGGCCAGCTCGAGGAACTCTGTCTGGTAGATCTTGCTCCAGCGGAAGCGATTGTACTGCTGTATCAGGGTCAAAGAATTACTACCACTGCTGAACAGGCGCTGGTCGGCGGGTTCGCTGGCGGCCTCCGTTTCCTCAATCTGGTCGTAGGAGTAGCGACGCCAGACCAGATAGGAGGCCTCCATCTCCTGGTGTAGCGCCTCGTAATATTCGTCCACGGTATCGATGAACAGATGATGGCGGCGGCGCATCTCCGACACCCTGCCATACATTGGGTCGTCTGCTGCCGGCAGATTTGTCACCTGTAGCAGGCCGTTCTCATCTGTCGCCAGCATCTGGGAAAAAGTCTCCGGCGATAGATCTGCCGCATAGACCAGGTTGGAAACCAGTTTGATGTTGGCGACCTGTTCACTGCTCATGGTTTCACGAACCGCAAGCAGATCATTGGCAATCTGCTCATAGATATCGGTGAAAGGCTCCTGCATTTCCTCTATCTGTAACTGGCTCGCGGAACGCAGGCGCGTTGAGTCCGGATAATCGGCTTCCAGTGCTTCGTCTGCATAGACTTTCTCCAACCAGATTTTTCCTGTGCTGTCTGTTGCCCTGACTTCCAGAACCAGGCGCGTGCCATCGGACTGGTGTACGGTGCCGCTGAGCGAGAGATCGACGGAAGGATCCTGTTGCGGTAATACCCTGATGGCGCCCCACTGGTTGGATTGCTGCAGGGTGTTGCGCAGCAGGTAGGGCAGGTAATGACGCTCGTTGTCACGAATCTCCGAGAACACCCACTCGCCATAGGTTTCAGAATCCGCCTCCCGGTACTCGTTGACGAACACCCCGATACCGATATCCAGCAACAGGTCCTCGGGCGCCGCGGTCTGCGCTGCTCTCAGTTCGACAGTCGCGACAGGTGGCAGATCGGGAAAGGGATCCTCGATAGCTACCGGAGCATTGCTGGCCGAGCAGGCAAGCAGTAATGCAGTGCCTGTGAGCAGTGTGCAGCGGGTGAGTAGACGAGCCAGGTGTCCCAACATAATCAATCCAGTGGCGTAACCTGGCTGCAAACACGGCCACGGCTGACGGTAACTATGCAGTTGAGGTCGTCAGCGGCCTCGAAGCGATTGAATGCAGAGATCAGGTTGAAGGGAGTCGAACCATTACTGGAGACACTGGTGACCATGCGCAACTCATTGCCATCAGAGGCGACGGTGAAGCGGTGCTGGATGGAAACATCGTCGGGCAGGGTAATCTGAAACACCAGCTGCTGTTCGTCCCAGCCGCAGATTTCAGTGCCATGGGGACTGCTGAAGGTAGACATGGGTCCCCACTCCAGGCTGCAGATCAAAGGTGCCTCACCGCGGCGTTCGATTCTGACGTGTTCCCGGTCCTGGGTGATCTCCAGGATATTCTGGCGGCTGATGTATTCGGCAAGCCGGGCCAGTTCAAACATATTGCTGGCCGAGCGGGAGCGGCCAGAGTTGAGACTGATATTTCCCAGCGATGCGCGCGGCGCCACACCGGTATTGATGCCTGCTCGTTGCAGGGCAGCCTGTTCCTGGCGAATGCGCAGCTGCCGGTTCAGTTCATCCTCCCAGGTGTCGCTGCGGCCAAAGTCCTTTTCCCAGGAGCCAGAGAAATCCATCCTGATCGGGGCATCGAAATCCAGCACCGGCAGGTCGTCTTCGTTGCGGTCATTCTGCCCAAAACTCGCCGAAACCAGGCATAGCTGCAGAGCGGCTATCAGCGCTATTCGGGCAGAACTGGGGAAATTTCGGGGAGAGGTCATCCTGGTTTGCGGCCACATATTACTTATACGTTCTGCGGGCCTGATCCCCTTGGGGATGCAGCCAAAGCGCCAGAATCAGCTACTTTAAACCAAAACACGACGAATTGCCTGAGCTCCGATAGACTTTGCCTACAATCGCTCTTATCCTGCAGTCAGGCTTACACTCAGACCAGACTCCCGAAAAGAGAAAAATACCTATAAAGAACCTATAAGGAGAAGAATAATGTCGAGACTGCAAAAACTCTCCGCTTGCCTCATCGGCATTGGATTACTGATTGCCCACAATGCGGGCGCACAACAGGATTTCAGTGATGTAGAAATCATTCCCCATCATGTCGCTGGTACCTTCTATTACCTGGAAGGTCGGGGTGGCAACATCGGCCTCTCCATCGGTGAAGATGGCGTGGTGATGATCGATGACCAGTTTGCTCCACTCACCGACAAGATCCTGGCGGCGATTCGACAACTCAACGATGGCGAGATTCGTTTCGTGATCAACACTCACGTTCACGGTGACCACACCGGTGGTAACGAGAACCTGGGCAAGATGGGAATCCTGATCCTGGCTCGTGACGAAGTGCGTGTGCGTCTCGAGGCACAATCTCCGGAGGACGCCTTGCCTGTACTCACTTACAGTGACGCGATCACCATTCACCTCAACGGTGAAGAAGTGTTCGCCTTCCCGGTACCGCCCGCACACACAGATGGCGATACATTCATTCACTTTATTGACTCCGACGTGATTCATACCGGCGATGTGTTTCGAACCACGGCGTTTCCAGTGATCGATACCAACAACGGTGGCACCCTCGACGGTACCCTGCAGGCGCTTGGTCTGCTGATCGGCACTGCCGGACCCGACACCATTATCCTGCCAGGACATGGCGAACCATCCACTCGCATGGATGTCATGGGCTTTCGCGACATGATTCTTGATGTAAAGAATCAGGTTGAACCCATGGTGGCGGCAGGACGCAGCTACGAACAGGTGGCGGCGGCCAACCCCACTGCAGCTTACAATGATCGTTATGGTGATCCGGATCGTTTCCTGCGCGCCGTGTACACCGAACTGGGCGGCGAGCTTTAACACACAACAAGAGACTCTTTATGAGACACCTGGCACATATTGCTGGCGCTGTTGTCGTAACTGCTGGCCTGGTCTTGCAACAGTCGGCCTTTGCTGCCGATGAGCAGGTAGAGGATGTCAATGGCCAGGAGCTGGTGACGGCGCTGTGGCAAAGCAATCCTCGATCTTCCACCGCTGCCCTGAACCTGATCACGGCGAGTGCCGATGTGCAGGAACTGTATCAGTGGCTCAAGACAGGACCTGTCTATTCCTCCGACGTACCTAAAGGGGAGTTGGTGAAGTCGCGGGTTGCCAGCGATGGCACGGTGTTTCCCTACATGGTCTACATTCCCGAAGACTATGATCCAGCCCAAATGCACGCGGTTGAGTTTATTCTCCACGGTGGCGTGAATCGTCCCAAGCCCAACGATGGTGATAATTTCTGGGAACGCAGCCTCGAGCGTGTCGGCTCAGCAGATCGCATCACCGTGATTCCCGTTTCCTGGCCGGACCATTTCTGGTGGCAACAGAACCAGGCCGAGAACCTGCCGGCGATACTCAATGAGATCAAACGCGAATATAACGTCGATGAAAATCGGGTTATCCTCACGGGCATATCGGATGGTGGCACCGGAGCTTACTTCTTTGCTTTCAAGCAGCCGACAGAGTGGGCAGCATTCCTGCCCTACATCGGTCACCCGGGTGTGCTGCGCAATCCACAGAGCGGCGGTGGCTATCGCCTGTACTTTGAGAACCTGGCGGGCAAGCCCCTGTTCATCGTAAATGGCGAGCTCGATCGTCTCTATCCAGCGGCCTCTCTGGAATCATTCATGGAGATTCTTGAGCAGGAAGGCATCGATCATACCTGGCGAGTAATTGCGGAAGGTGGCCACAACACCAACTGGATGCCAGAGGAAAGAGAACGCATCGAGCAGTTCAAGCTGGACAATCCCCGCGACCCTTTACCTGATGAAGTGCAGTGGGTAGCCGATCGCACCGATCTTTATAACCGAAATCATTGGGTACGGGTTGATGCCATTGATGATGACAATACGCCGAGCCTGCTCAAGGTGGAACGGGAAGGTAATCTTTTCACTGTCGATGCCAGGGGCGTGAGTGAATTCACTCTGCTGCTAAACCCCGAGGAAATTGATTTCAATGAAACGGTCACCGTTAACATCAACGGCAGGGACCACTTCAATGGCATGGTGGAGCAGAGTAGCGAGACGCTGCTGCAGTGGGCCAGGCAGGATCTGGACCGCAGCATGCTGTTCACCGCCGAGCTTGGCCTGCAGGTGAACGACTAAACCGGGGCTGTACATCGCCATACGCTACAGTTAGCATTGTTCGCTCGCATTGGATGCGCGATCAACTCCGACAACCCAATGCATCTTGCTTAGCATGAAAAGAGTGACACGAATAAAGTGAAGAGAAATATCAAACGTCAATTCGATCTGGGACTTACCGGCCTGGGAATAGCTGTCATTTTTTCAGCAGTCATTCTCGGTGGTTCTTT
>CAYTLI010000117.1:0-293 GCA_964438455.1 uncultured Pseudohongiella sp. | reverse complement strand
ACCCTTGGCATTGATAGGTGTGCTGTTAATGGAAGCAGGCGTGTGGGGTCTCTCCTCCAAGCTGTTTCCCAATGAGCGCAAATATTCTATGTTGCGTGAAGAGGGCGACAATATGATAGCCCTGATTCGCGAACTTAATCATGCTGCTATCGCCAAATCTACTGGCCAGGAAGACGCCAAGCGCTTTCAGGCTACGCTCGAGAAAATGCATGATAGTGTAGTGAAGATGGCTGATCTGGCAGCAAAGGAAGATCGTTCGTCGAATCCAATGGCACGGCCCAAGGCCTGATACC
>CAYTLI010000116.1:0-8447 GCA_964438455.1 uncultured Pseudohongiella sp. | reverse complement strand
CAGCAATCTGGCGTCCTGGAACACTGGCATTTCCAGCTTCATTGAGGGCTCTCCACGCTTTGAAGCATATTCAAACTGGCGCAGATAATAGCACAGCGCCGGTCCAATCGACCTTCTCGCTACAGGCTTAGCCCGAAAGTGTCACTTGGCCTGACGAGATGAGAGCAACAGATATTCGAATGAGGGACCGTGCGCGGCAGGGATGCCGCGCCCGAGCCCCCAGGGATGGGTTTACGGCGTGTCCCGAAAGCGAATATCTGTTGCTCTCATCCTGTCTGGTCAACTACATCCCTCTCTGAGCGAGTTGCTCCCCTCTGTTACAATGCATCTCGATATCCTTCAGAGAATAAGAATTCTTCCATCGTGCCCGCCGATTCTCCACCGCTTATACCTCTGCGACAGTTTGTTGCGCCTCGTTACTGGCTCACCTGGATCGGTATTGGCAGCATGTGGCTGGTGGCGCAGCTGCCCTTCTGGTTGCAGATCAAGTTGGGCCAGTTTCTGGGTTGGCTCTCCTACCTGTTTGCCCGTGGCCGTCGCCATGTGTGTGAGGTGAATATCGCGCTGTGCTTTCCGGAACTGGACGCGCGCGAGCAGACAGACCTGGTAAAGCGCACCTTCATTGCAAACGGTATAGGGTTCATCGAGATCTGCATCGCCTGGTGTGGAAATCCAGATCGTTATAAGCACAGGGTGACCATTCACGGGCATGAACATGTAGAGAATGCACTGGCGCAGAACAAGGGTGTGTTGCTGCTGGGTTCACATCTAACCACATTCGAAATCTCCGGCTTTCTCTACAGCATCTTTCATGAGCTGAATTGCACTTATCGCGCCAACGACAAGAACCCACTGTTCGATGCCTTCATGTACAACGGCCGGCGCCGACTCTACAACGGGATCTATGAAAGAAAGGATATTCGCGGCGCCATGCGCTGCCTGAAAGATGGCAGGATGCTCTGGTACGCGCCGGACCAGGACTACGGTGCTCAGCACTCGGTTTTCGCACCTTTCTTTGGTAATCTCGCTGCAACTATTACCGCGGGCAGCCGCTTTGCAGGCTTCAATGATTCGCCGGTGCTGTTTTTCAGTCACTACCGGAAACCGGACAACAGCGGCTACGACATTTACTTCAGTGAAGTGCTGACAGATTATCCCAGCGGCGATGATGAAACCGATGCTGCCATCATCAACAAACTGGTAGAGGATGGGATTCGCAAACAACCGGATCAGTATCTGTGGCTGCACAAACGATTCAAGACGCCACCCCCGGGCGAATCTGAAAATCCCTACTGAGTTTTCTAATCGAGCGCGTGTAAAAAGATGAACAACAAGTGGCAACAGATCGACATTGGGCTTGCGGCAGCCGCGGCAAGTTTGTTGTTGTCGTTTGTGTTTTTCTTCTTCAAGGGCATGCCTAACGATGATGCCTACACCTACCTGCGCACGGCAGAGATCTTTCTCGACCAGGGGCTGAGTGCAGCCATTGCCAACTATTCCTGGGTAAGCTACCCGGTGTTGATCGCCCTGCTCGGTAGCGCCGGCTTTTCATTACTCACTGCAGCCTATGTATTGAACGCGCTGTTCTACGCGCTGATAGTTTATTCCTTCGTGAACATCGTGCGCTTCTTCGATGATTCGCGCCTGCTGCTTGGTCTTGCTGCATTAACCGTGCTGGTGTTTCCGGAGCTGAATGAATATCGCGAGATGGTAGTGCGTGACGTGGGTTTCTGGTCCCTGTCCCTGTTTGGGCTGTGGCAGTTCCTGCAATACGACAAAAGCAGAGAGAGAAAGCACAGGCTGCTGTTCTTCTTCGCAATGGGTTTGGCCGCGTTGTTTCGTGTAGAAGCAGTGGTCTATTTACTGCTGACCCCGCTGGCGCTGTTATCCAACCATCTGTACAGCCCGGCCGAAAACCGCAAGGCCGCCCTGTCATTGACAGCCATGAGCATCGAAGCGGGAATCGCTGTAGTGCTGGTATTGCTGCTACTTGGCATCAATGTAGTCGGGCTGTTGCTGGACCGACTCGCCGTTTACCAGCTGTTCCTTGTGGATGTGTTCAACCCCGACCCTTCCTTGCTTGCCGCCAGGGCTAACGCGATCTTCGGCGAGTTTGCCGCCAACTTCTCCGGTGAATATGTCTATGGCGTCATCGGCCTGGGCCTGTTGTTCGTGCTGGCAATGACTCTGTTCTATGCCATCGGTGGCCCCTATTTCTGGTTACTGGTGTGGGGGTATTTGAAAAGATACCTGCCCAACGCGGGTGTGCGCGCCGCGCCGATTACCGCCTACCTGCTGATCAACCTGGGCCTGTTGCTCATCTTTCTCTATGTCACCCGCTTTCTCACCGCGCGCTATGCCATCCTGTTCGCGCTGATGATCGTGTTGCAGGTGCCGTTCCTGGTCAGGGCGATTCTGGAAAAGATCAAGGGAACCGAGTGGCAGAATACCTTGCAGGTTTTTTTTATCCTGTTTTTTACCTATTGCGCGATCGATGCCTACATCACCTTCGGCCGCTCGAAAGACTGGCTGATGGATGCGGCCGACTACGTCAGCACTACCGATGCAGGTAGCGTAATAACCAACAACCAGAGCATCGCGTATTTTTCTGGCACGGTGGAAGACTACGACAAGGTGGTCAGGGTAATGCCTGCAGAGGCGATCAGGAATGCACAGCCTGGTGACCTTATCGCCATCGAGTTGTTCTACGACATGCGAGTGCTGGTAGAAAACCCTGCAGTTGCTCTCTACCTGGAACAGGTCGCTGCTTTTCCCGCCGAAGGCGAGGCGCAAGTCGGCATCTATCGCCGCGTTAATCCTTAAGCGAAACACGATCATGATTGAAATAGTAGCGATGATGAAAGTTCGTGATCGTGCGCTGTTCCATGAATTTGAATCGGAAGCCGCAAAGATCATGCAGCGTTATGGCGGCGAAATCATTTCTGCGTTTGAGCCCAGTGAAGAATTAAGCAAAGGCAGGGATTTCGATGAAGTGCATATCCTGCGCTTTCCATCAGAACAGGCGTTTGCGGACTATCGAGGGGATGCCGCTCTCATGGAACTGGCGGATCTGCGCGAGCAAGCTATTGCTGAAACTGAAGTGTATGTTTCTGGCAAGCGAGTTAATTACTGATACAAACCCGTCTTACCATTCCTCGCTGCGTTCCCGCTTGGTGACCAGCACATTCTCCATGATCATGTAGTTCAGGTCGGTGCCGAGAAAGAAACTCACCGCGTCCTCTGGTGAGCAGATCAGTGCCTCGCCCGGTCGACTGAGTGATGCGTTAATCACCAGGGCATGACCAGTCATTTGCTGGAAGATGGTGAGCAGCTTGTGAAAGTCAGGATTGTGTTCCTGCTTCACCACTTGTGCGCGCGTTGTGCCGTTTTGGTGAACGACTACCGGGTATTTTTCCTGCCACTTCTGGCTCAGTGGTGTGCTGAACATCATGTATTCATCCTGCTGATCCGGTGGCAACATCTCCGCCGCGACTGAATCGAGAATGCTGGGCGTGAATGGCCGCCAGCCCTCACGAAATTTCACCTGTATGTTGATGGCTTCGACGATGCCCTGCTGCGCGGGGTTGGCGAGGATGCTGCGATTGCCCAGGGCACGCGGGCCGAATTCCATAGCACCCCGGAACCAGGCCACGATCTGCCCGTTGGCGAGCAATTCGGCAGCCTTGCCGTGGGGATCTTCGAGGATTTCCCACTGAGGTTTCTCCCGATGCACCATGCAGGCATTGATGCACTGGTCTGTGGTGAACGAGGGGCCCAGCGCCATGGACTTGAGTGGTTGCAGCTTGATGCCTTGCTCGCGCACCGCGTAACTTGCGGCGCCGATGGCAGTGCCGGCATCGCCGCAGGCGGGATGCACGATCATCTCATTAACCAGGGGATGGGTTTTCAGCCGCTGGTTAAGACGAATATTCATTGAGCCGGTGCCGGCAACGGCGAGCCGTCCGGACTGTTTCAGTGTGTCGCCCAGGTAGTGTTCCATCAGACTCACGGCGATATCTTCATACAGTTTCTGAATCGAAGCGGCGTAGTGTACGTAGGGATCTTCCAACAGGTTACCCGCTCGACGCGGCCCGAGTTTCTCTACCAGCTTGGGGCTGAAGTAATGGCCTCTTGATTTCGCCTTGTAGCGACGCAGACCGACCGTGGTGATCAGGCGTGTGTTGACCTTGAAGTTCTTGCCGTCGAATTTAGCCAGGTAGGAAAGGTCATACTTGTCGGGATCACCGTAGGCGGCGATGCCCATGACCTTGAATTCACCGTCGAGGATTTCGAAGCCGAGATAATCGGTGAGCGCGGCATACATGCCGCAGAGAGAGTCGGGATTATAGAAACGCCTGATCTTTTTGATCTTGCCATTGTTGCCGCAGCCAAGATAGATCGACGCGTACTCTCCTTTCGAGTCATTGCAGAAGATCGCCGTCGGCTCATCGGTCTCTGCAAGATGGTAGGCGCTGCTGGCATGGGCTAACTGATGTTCTACGGGCACCAGCTTCGCCTTGTTGGCTGGCATGTGCAATCGCTCCAGCAATCCCTTTAACTCTTTTCTATGCCTGCGATAACGGCGGTTGCCATTGAACAAACCATCGAGGCTGCGATCGGGTGCATACCAGTGACGGTATGCGTAGTGCCAGCGCGCGCGGCTGAACAGGGAAACAGGTGCATAGGGAATTGCAACGTGGGTGACATCGTCCGGACGCAGGCCAGCCATCTGCAGGCAACGGCGAGCAGCGTGGTAGGGTAGTTTATCGATGGCATGCTTGCGGCGAATCAGGCGCTCTTCTTCAATGGCAGCGACCAACTGGCCATCGACAATTAGCGCGGCCGCGGGATCGTATCCCAAAGCACCAGCGAGTCCCAGTGTTACGTTAGTCATGACGCCCTTCTACCTTTGCGTTCTCTTAGCACTCTCTTTGATTCTTCTATTGCCCATTAGCAAACTGCTGCAACAAGTCGACTGCTTTCTCACCCAGGGAATACAGCTCCGGATTCTTGCCATAGGCAAGACCGTTGGCTGACCAATCCGCTTGTGGCATCTGTTCCAGCATCGACAGCAATCGCTGATTCAGTTCCTGCTGCTGGAAAGGTTCTGCACACACCTCACCCGCCTGCGCCTGTTCGATATGAAAAGCATAACCGCAACTGGCGGTGGTCAGCACTGGCAACCCGGCAATTGCTGCCTCCAGCAAGGTGTATCCGGCACTCTCCTGGTAAGCAGGATGCAGCAGCAGGTCTGCACCGGCAAAGAAGCGCGGAATGTCATCCCTACCCGCCAATACCTGGATGCGATCCGCGAGGCCGAGTTTTTTTGCCAGGCGCAGGAAACGGCTCGGCTTGCCTTGCCCTACCAGCACATAGCGACACTTTGCACGCCAGGCATCGGGTAATGCAGCAATAGCACGCAATGCCCTGTCCACGCCCTTGATCTTGAAACCGGACCCTACCTGCAACAACAGTATTTCATCTTCTGCGATGGACATCTCCGTGCGCAAGGACTGGCGCTGATCATCATCACGGCCCTCGACCTTTCGGTCTTCTCTTATGCCCGGTGGCACCAAGTGCAGCCTGTTCTCACAGCCGGCGTAGTAGTTCAGGTAAGCCTGTTGTTGCAACGGAGAGAGCACCATGACCTGGGTCTGGCTGTCGGGCCCGAACACGGCCTGTTCGTATTCCATGAAGTGTCGAAAGCGCGGTGTGTATTTGTAATAAGCCCCGCGCTGACTCTCAGCTTTCTCGGCAAAGCAGGAATCGGCCGCAAAATACACATCGAGCCCCGGCATCTTGTTGAAACCAACAACCAGATCGTAATTCTCTTTCTGTATTGTTGCGCTGACCCAGTCGGTAAATTTCTGGTAAAGCTTCAAACGACTTGCTGAACTGACCGGGACGATGTTGACCTTGAGCTCCGCAGGCTGCTCGCCCTGCCAACGCAATGTATAGACAGTCACCTGGTGACCGCGTTCGACACATCGCGTTGCAATATTGAGGAAATCTCTCTGCTGCCCTCCGTAGGGAAAATAGTTATAGATAAGAAAGCAGAGATTCATGGTTGTTAGTCTTTAGCTGGTTGGAGGAGTTGTTCAAATTCGCGCCACACCTGCTCGGGTCTCTGGGACGAGAAGCAGGGAGGAACAACGGAGAATGGTTGATCCTCAAACTCATCGGTCACTCCCGGACCATTGTAGCCGCATACTTTCTTCACACAGGGCGCACAGTTCAAGTTGGAGCTGAGATGCAGTTGTTGCTTGCCGAACGTACCCGACAGGCCGGGATCGGTTGGACCGTAAAGGGACACGGCAGGCTTGGCCAGGGCTGCCGCCAGGTGCCCAAGGCCGGTATCGACAGCAATCACCCCTGCAGAATGATAGATAATGTGGGCAATGCCACCCAGCTTCAACTTGTCCAGCACCAGGGCATGCTCGTTATTCCGGGCGATGAACTCGGCGCGCTGCTTCTCCGCACTATCACCCCAGGGCAGCAAGACCTGGAATCCTGATTCGGCGGCAATGTGTGCCAGGTGTCGCCAGTAATACTCAGGCCAGTGCTTGGTTGCCCAGGTTGTGCCATGGAGGAAGACCACGCTGGGTCGATCGCCCTCGGTAAACTTTTCCAACCCGCTCTTTTCAATTCTTGTCGTGTCTAATCCATAGTCTACAGATTCCGGATCATAGCGATGCTTTAGGGCGCGGGAAAAAAGCTGGCGCACGCGATCCACCGCATGCTCGGTCCAGGGTACAGAGTAGACCTTGTTATAGAACAGAGTCGCCAGTGGTTCCCTGATAGTGCGGTTACTCAGGCCAACGGTGAGGCCGCGAGAAAGACGACTGATTGCGCCGCTCTTGATCAGGCCCTGGGCATCGATCACCAGGTCGTAGTGCTCTGTCTGCAGCGCGTGTTTGAAGTGGCGAAACTCGCTGCGTATATAGGTCTTCACCAGGTTCTTGCGCCAGCGCCGAATAGCCACAGGAATCACCTTGTCGACAGCCGGATGCCAACCCGGCACCTCGACGAAGTTTTCTTCCACCACCCAGTCGAACACCAGGTCCTTGTGGGCAAGATGGGCATCGGTCACCGCAGGCAGGGTGTGAATGATGTCACCGAGGGAAGAGACTTTGACAATGAGAACGCGCAAGCGGTTAGTCCTTTAATTAATCCTTTTGATGCTACGCCGAGTGCAATTCACGCACTGCATCGATTGCCAGCGCCGGCTTCAGTTCAGTCAGGCATTTAAGATGCCCATAGGGACACTCGCGCTTGAAACAGGGTCGGCATTCGATATCGGTAGAGAGCAATTTTACCTTCTCTGCCAAGGGCGGTGTAAAGTCGGCCGAGGTTGAACCGTACAATGCGACTACCGGTTTCTGCAGCGCAGCCGCCACGTGCATCAATCCCGAATCATTGGATACCACTGTATCGGCACAGGACAACAGATCGATTGCTTCACCCAGGGTGGTGGCACCGGTCAGATTGCGGCACTGGTCCAGGTGCGCAGGTTCCACATCGGCGAGAATGGATTCGGTGATCAGGCCATCGTTGGCGGAACCAAAGAACCAGGCCTGCCAGCCGTCCGCAACCAGTGAATCCACTAGCGCCGCAAAGTGCTCCGCCGGCCACTGCTTCGCCGCACCAAACTCGGCACCGGCACAGATGGCAACCACCTTCGAACCCAGGTTCAGATTAAATCGTTCTATGGTATCGGCGACGGTATCGCTATCCACTTGCAGGCGTGGCGAGGGAATGTCCGCCGGTGGTTTGCTTGCCTTTGGATATGCCAGGGCAGCAAAACGCTCCACCATGCGCGGAAAATTATCTTTGTTCAGCCCGCGACAATCATTGAGCAGCGGCCAGCGCCACTCACCAGCCCAGCCGATGCGTTTTGCTATGCGAGCGTGAAACGGAATCAACGCGGACTTGAACGAGTTGGGCAGAACGATCGCGTGGGTAAAACCGGCGTCGCGCAATTCAATACCCATCTTCCTGCGCTTGCCCAGTTCCAACTCACCATGACCCAGCTCACTGGGCAGGCTGCCACTCACCTCGGGCATGCGCTCCAGCAGGGGCCGGGTCCAGTCGGGTGCCATCACCACGATCTCGCAATCGGGATGTTGTTGTTTCAGGCAAATAAACAATGACTGGGCCATGACCATATCGCCGACCCAGGACGGGCCGATGATCAGGTATTTATGTGCTGCGTGCGCCATGGGACTGCCGGCCTAATTAGGAAGTGTGCATGATACAAGAACCGGAGCCGATTTATTGCACGATGCTAGCAGAGGGCGCTGGTGGTTTGTCTGGCGACAAGCCGTGCGAGGCAGGGGCAGGAAATTGCTCCTGCATTTCCTGCATTCCCGCCATCCCTGGCGGTCATGCCTTGGAGCCCCCAGGGGTGAGACCGAGCGCATTGCAAGCGACAGCTTGCAGCGAGTATC
>CAYTLI010000115.1:0-8459 GCA_964438455.1 uncultured Pseudohongiella sp. | reverse complement strand
GATCAGCTGCAACAGGATTGCAGCGCCAATCCCCACCAGGGCGATCAGGCCACCACTATTAATCAGTGTATCGATCTCAAACTGGGCGCCGAACCGGCGTGCCACGTAGTTTCCGCACATGAAACCCAGCGGGATCATGATGAAATAGTAGCCGTACTCTGTTGGTGGTCGATTCAGTACCGTCACCATGATTTCCGGGGCCGCTGCGATGAAGCTGAAGAAAACCACGGAGACAAAGCTCACGCAAAAGGCATAACCCCGAAAGGCATTGGAACTCAACAGGCGTACAAACGTCGCCAGCATTGAGCCGATGCCTTCAAATGGCACGGGATTCTGCATGGTCTCCGGCAGCCCTTGTATCAGGATCAGGAAAATCCCTGCACTCGCCACGGCAATCACGACAAACACTGATGTCCAGCCAAATCGTGCCATCAGCTCTCCGCCCAGCGCGGGCGAAAGCATGGGAACAACCACCATGACCATGACCAGGGTGGCAATGACCCTGGCGGCCTCCTGTGCGCCGTACACGTCTCTGACAATCGCTCGCGCCAGCACCAGGCCAACGGCGCCGCCGAATGCCTGAACGAACCGGCCCACTATGAGTAGCTCGATGCTGGTGGCAAGGTAGCAGAATACAGACCCGACAATGGTGATGCCCAAGCCGAGCAACATCACAGGTCGACGACCATATTTGTCTGACAGTGGCCCGTAGAACAGGGTGCCCAGAGCGATCGCCAGCATGGACAGGCTGAGGGTAAGTTGCGCAGTGGAGTTGCTGACTTCAAATGTTTCGGCAATGGTGGGCAGGGCGGGCAGCAGGATCTGCATGGCTGCCGGACCCATGGCAGACGTCGCTGCCAGAAGCAGAATCAACCTCTTAGGTAGTCTTGTCAGCTGTGACAATGCGTTCGCTCGAGTAGTCCCGCTCGTCAAAAGCTGACGGCGCCACGCAAATTCTGTCGTTGCTAGCGGGCCAGGAAGTTATCCCTGATGTTTCTTTGTGGATTGGCATCTGACTGGGAACTCAAATAGACATTTGAGCCTAGCAGAATAGATCGCTGCGCCTTGCTGATTTCAAAGCCAAGACCAAATGCATTGTTATGAAATCCATTTACCAGGTCCTGGGCCAGAAGGTCACCAGCTTCTGAATCCGTTGCGGAGAGAGTATAGCACGACAATGCTTCGCCATCGGGGTTGCGCAGGCAGGCACTTACCTCGGGACTGGAGCGAACTTCCAGCAGCAGGCCATTGGATGTATCGGATGCATAGTCGAATCTTGGCGAGCCAAGCAGCATGTCCAGGGCAGACTCTGCAAGCGCGCTGCCATCGTTGGCGGTGGTCACCGGCATGGACAGGTCCAGTCGCCTGATGATGCTTGGGTCCTGCTGCATGGCCAGTTGATAGTGAGTCAGCGCCGCATCAAACTCGCCACGATCATAGAAGGCGACCGCCATGCGCGCCGCGATCCGGGCCCTGAGCAATACCTCGGCTGCTGGCAACAGGCCAAGTGCTGCATTGCCCATCTCGATGACATCTTCGTCGCGCCCGTCGACAGCGGCAATTTCCGTGGCATAGGAAAAGTAATAGCCCTCGTTTAACTGGAAGGCGCCGTTTGCTCGCGCTGTTTCCAGGATTTCACTCATCACTCCAGAGCCTATAAGACCAACAATTTCGGGTTCCAGCCATTCCGGGATGTGTACATCCAGTGGAGCATAGGGTCGCAAGCGATTCTGCAGCACATCAAATTCAGCGAACAAGGCAGCAGCGCGTCGTTCGGCTCGCCATGCGGCCAGGCCCAGTGACATAGTGAGTCTGCGATGCTGGACCGACTCTAACCAGTCCATGGTCGCGCGTTGTTCCAGTTGAATCTGCAGTTCGGTGCGACTGGCTGCCATGTTGAGCAGCGCGGCATAAGCATCCTTTTGCGCATCATCCGCGCTATAGGAGCCGTTGCGATCCGGTTGGTTCAGCGCAGTCAGCGATAGTTTGCTGGCATCTTCTGCGTAACCGGCAATCATCAAAAAGCTGGCGCTAACCAGATAATGTTCGGCGCGGTTCATAACACTCACCAGCGGTTCCTGTTGTTCGCGCCAAACCATCATCCGGTCCAGTGCATTGCGAGCATCGTCGAACCGGCCCTGGTTCAGGGTCAGGTAGAGTTTGTAGATCCAGGGGTCGGCCACGCTGTCCGGGTTCAGGTACCTGGTTGCCCGGTCCAGGTATTCCTCGGCGACGTCCATCTGCAACAGACTAAGCGCAACCTCTGAGGCGTTTGTCAGGTAGACAGTGTCGAAGTCGTTGCTGGAGTTGGCGACGTTTTCATCTTCGTCTATTGCCCGGTCGCAGGCACTGGTGGATTCAATCGGTGCCAGGCTGGCCAGGTCGGCAGCGCACAGGGTATTCCAGGCGCGGGCACGTTCGCGCTCATTATCACTGGTCTGCAGCACCCTGTTGGCACTCGCGCGAGCGGCATCATATTGCTTCAGCTTGATTAGTGGCCAACCGCGAAAGGATTCAACATCCTGGCCATAGATATCCTCGATCTTGTCGAGATAGGCGAGTGAGGTGAGCTGGTCGCCCATCAATTGATGAACATAACTCAGCTGGCTGAGGATCAGGTAGTGCCATTGTACGTTGCCCGACTGGAAAGCTTCTTCCATGGTGGTGTAGGGAACAAGTTCCTCGCCACGATTCAGGTGAAACAGGGCCCTGGCCATATTGCCTTCCACCGTGAGCAGGACTTCCGCCAGGGCAAACTGGGCGGCGGCGGAATCAGGTTCCGACCTGATCCACTGTTCGGCCAACTCACGGGCTTTCACATTCTCTTTCAGATTCAGCGCATCACAAACTGCCAGTGCCTGCTGATCACTGATATCGCTGAAACCAAAGCACAGTGGCATTCGTTGTTGCGGGAGTTCGATCTCATCAATATCAATGCCCAGATCGTCCTGGCCATAGCAAAACTGCAGCGGGAGGGCGATGCCCACGGCCAGGAAAACAGTTTTGATGAGAGAGCGCATAGTTTTAGCGGAGTGTAGACCGCGCGAGTGCTTCCATGGGTTCCTGCATGTTCTCGGCGATGATCTTGTTGATATCGGTGACGCCGGGAGCCAGCTCAATGCGATGGCCGAGGACGCGGGGCAGCAACAGCTCGATATCTGCTGCGCTGACATAGTCTCTGTTTTGCAGGGCAGCGGCGACCTGCAGTGCCGGTAACATGAGCACCATGCTGCGGGTTGAGTTTCCCTGCAGGACGCGCTCGTCGGCGCGCAGGTTTCTGGAAATATCCACCAGTGCTTCCTTTATTGCAGGCGCGATGTTGACCTGTTCATCAATCACTTTACGTGCTGCTATCACTTCGGCCCGGGTAACCGTGGCCAGGCGTGAGCCGATGTCGCGTCTCTCCTTGTAGGTGGTCAACACGTCGAGCTCGGCGTCACGATCGATATGCTCCATGGTGATCTTGAACAGGAATCTGTCCAGTTGCGGAGTTGGTAGCGGGTAGGTGCCCACAAGATCGAGTGGATTCTGCGTGGCAATCACGAAGAAAAGTTCGTCGAGCGGGTAGGTGACATTGTCTACTGTTACCTGTTTCTCTCCCATGGCTTCCAGCATGGCAGACTGAACCTTTGGCGAGGTTCTGTTGATCTCGTCGGCGAGTACAACGTGGGCAAACAAGGGTCCATGGCGGAAGTGAAACGCATTGCTGTTGGCATCGAACACCGGGACACCGGTGACATCGGAAGGCAACAAATCGGGAGTAAACTGGATGCGTCGAAACGGTACGATCGGGTCGTCTGCATTGGGAGTATCTCCATCGCTGACAATTGCTTCCCCGAGGGCCTTGGCAAGTGTCGTCTTGCCCGAGCCGGGGTAGTCTTCCAGTAGTACATGGCCGTCGGCGACCAATGCGATGATCACCAGGTCTATCACCTCGTCACGGCCCAGAACCTGTTGTTTTACCGTTTGGCTCAGGCTGCTCAAAGTTTGCAGCGCTGCTGCCAGTGCATTGTTGGCCTGTGGATCGGGCGTAGCGTGTTCGCTTTCGTCTACCATTGCCACTGTTGAACTATCCGATGTCATCGAAAACTCCTGAAACTCGATTAAATTTCCCTTGGCTCTTTACCTAGCTGCCTACCTGCTGAGCAACCACGAATAAGGATTCAGCATGGCGAGCGCTCTCTTCCAGATGCTCGCTGTGCGTCCTATCTCTGCTCGGCTCTGTGAGCGCAGGGACTGCCATTCGATGTCTGCCATCGAATCGTCTTGTTCTCTGCCCAGGGCTTCATGCAAGTGGGCACTGGTCAGGGGGATGATCGTGGGTGATGTCTGGGCAACACGTCGGGCAAAGTGCTCGCGACTCTCCCCGCGCTGGCGGTAGATGCCAACACCGGCGAGCTGGTCCATCACGGCTCTGTAAGTCACGATATGCTGGCGCTGCGCGCTGGCGAAGTTGGGCACCTGCTGGCGATAGATCTTGATCAGATAACCGAGAATGAGAGCGATGCCGATGCTGATGTAGAGCAGGTTCAGCAACAGGCCGAAATCGAAGGCCCCATCGCGCTGTGACTGCATGAAGTCCTCGAATGAAGCATCGTCGCGCAGCATGTCCCCCAGCAATTGCTGCAGTTCGTTCTGGGTGTCCGTTGTCATATCGACCAGTGTCTGCTGGGGTGCCGGGTCTACTATTACCCATCCGATATCTTTGAAATAGATCTCCGGCCAGGCATGCCCGTGTACCGCCTGAATAAGCAATGCCGAGCCGCCGGCACGGTTGCTGGCCGGCACTGAATAGCCAATGCCAACGCGCGCTGGTATGCCGAGGCTGCGATACATATAAGTCGCGGCGAACGCGAAGTGCATGCAGTAGCCGGTGAGGTCTCCAAACAGAAAGGACGCTGCCGGGTCTGTTTCATAGGCATGTTCATTCTTTAAGCTGTAAATGCCGTTCTCGTCCAGATAGCTCTTGATGGCGAAGGCCTTGGCGAAAGGATCATCTGCGAATTCCGGGCGCAGGTTACCGATCAGGGATTCAGCCAGTTCCCTGTAGCGGGGGTCATCGGGCAGAGTGAGATATTCTTCCCAGACTTCTTCGCTCCAGTCTTCTTGACCAGTCTCTCGGCCAAGCAAGTAATTGAAATCATAGAGCGGTGCCTGGGAAACAACGTCATAGGTGCGCTTGAAACGCAGGTTATTCGGATTGGTCGCGTTGGTGAATTGTGTTGGGCTGGTCAGGCCAAACGGATTTCTATGTGGCACCAGCATGCCTATTGATTGCCTGACAGTTTTTCTCTGGCTAAGGGCCTGGGGCAGTAGCTCTGCTTCAACTTCGGTGCTGGTAAATTCTTCTACCAGGTCGCGATCCATATCATCGCGATTGGTATAGTCGAGCATCACGCCATTGAATTGCGAGTAGGCGGATTCGCGGAAATAGTAGGAGCCATTGAGAGGCTCGTAGTCGTCACGGAAGACAACCACTGCCACGGGTGCTTCCATATCGTCCGAGCTGTTTTCCCCGTCCCTGAATGGATTGTCTCTTTGATTACTGGGGCTGGACTGCTCCTGTCCGGTTAAGCCCATGTCATTGGTCAGGCTTGGCGTGGGTAGGCCAAACAGGCGCACGAAACCGGCGAGCGAAAGGCAGAGCACGCCGAGGATGGCAAAATGATAGGGCAGGCGTTTGTGGTTTTGCTCCATCATTAGTAATGCAGACAGCGCAAGCACCGCACCGCAGCCAAACGCCATCAAAATAACTGAAGGATCGATGCCGCGAACCAGGGCAAAGTCACCAATAAAGAACGGTCGATGAATCATGCCATTTCTATGGGCGGCGAGAGTGATAACAAAGGCTGCAGCAACGCAGATGATTTCCAGCACAGCACCGAAGCTGGTTCGGTGCGCCAGGGTTCGCAAGATGATGGTCAGGCCGGCAGCAATTCCCAGCCAGTTAATAAATTCTCCGGCATTGAAAGCACCGATGGGCGAGATCAGGCTGGCGACAAAAGCCGAATCCACCAGCAAGCTGGCTACCAGGTTGGTAATCAGAATGAAGACCAGGCTGGCGCCGATGATTGACTTGCTCTGCAGGTACTTCAGGGGCGGATGATAGAGCCGCGCATCGATCAGGAAACTGGCGAGCACGCAGCCCAGCACTGCGGCAATGGATCCGGCGAGGACCGTCAGGCTCAGGCTCACAGCCCAGAAGCTGGAGGCGATAATCATCGCCCTCAAGCCGGTGGGCAAGAATGCCTGGGTGGTGTGTTCAGATGCCTGTGTCATTGCTATCGGGCTCCGGGGCACTAATGCCGCGTGTTCTCTATATCCGGCGCAGGTGCTGGTCGAAGCCAGCTCCTGTCCTGCGATCGATGATCAGGGTCGATTCTACTAGTTGGCCTACATCGGTCAACAAGTCCCGAATCTGCCGGTTGGGGCCGGATTCCGCTGAAATCGCCGGGTTTGGGGCTGTGCCGGCAATCCCGTCCATATCCCTTAGCAGCAGCTTCTGCCACAAATGCGGTTCTGCCCGGGTAGCAAGTCCGTCTGAGGCCAGCACCAGGGAGAATTGCACGCCAAATCGTGAAATCGTTTCTTTCAGCGCGGCCAGCCAGGGATAGTCGAGTGCGGATGCAAACACGATGCAGTGAGTGCCTCCCAGTGCGCCTTCTCTTTGCAGAAAGGTCTCCAGGCCGTAATCGTGCGCCTGATCGAGGGCCCTGGATTGAGCGACTTTATCCAGCGCTTCATCCAGTGAGGCGCAAGCTGAATCCGAGCCATCGGCACCGAAGCGCCAGTCTTCTCCCAGGGCTCCGGACTCCAGCGCCACTCTGGCAATTGCTGCCGCCGCTTCGTCGTTCTTGCTGCTGAGCAAATAGGCGATGGTACGGTTGCTCTGGAACACACTGTTCTCTGGCAAGCGCACATTTAGCTGCCGGTTTCTGGCAAAAACTTTCCACATGATATTTTTTACTGAATCTCCCGGCGCATAGGGACGAATCTCCATGCGGTCGCCTTCCGGTTCGCCCGTGGGGCTGGGAATGCCGTCTTCGGCAGTCAGTGATCTGAGCAGGGGAAGCTGCTTGATGGTATTGACCTGGGGCAGGGCTCTAATGGATGCGTCCTGGCTCTGGCGCCAGGTGAACCTGCAAAACCCGAGCACATCGAATACAGAAAATTGCCTGATGATCTTGTTCGACAGGCATCTCTTCTCCGGTATGACTTCTTCATACAGGCTGCCATCCAGTGCTGACCTGATCCGTGTCTCGAGTTTGTCTGGATAGACAATCTGCCAGTGCAGCCGAACCAGTGGTACGTAGTTCAGTGCGTTTAAAGTAAATCCGGTTTCGTTTGGAAAACCTGCCTCGACTTCAATGCGTTTGCTGGTGTTGCTTTGCTGGTTAATCTGCTGCCTGATTTTTCTCTGCAACACCACGCCAACGGCAACGGTGTTGAACAGACAGAAGATCAGGATAGCCAGGGCGCAAATCGCCAGGGCGAAGACAATCAGGTCCATTTCCCCGTATCCGAAAATGCTCAGAGCACCCGCCGAGGCGAGCAGGCAGATACTGCCCTGCAGTGTAAGCGGGAACAGACCGATGAGGGTTTTCAGTGATTGCAGCAATAAATTCATTGGCTAGAGGAAATCTGGCAGAGCCCGATGATCCGCGGGAATTGGGGCCATTTTGTCACTTACACAGGGTGTGAACAATGTCGGTAGTCGAGCGGGGGTGGATTCTGGCGTTTATGGCCTGAAACAGGATATTTTCAGGACTCTTAGTACTCTCAATGCTGCTAATACTGAATGGTGATAGCGGTTTTCACCGAGTTAGCGATGAAGCAGTGCTCGTGGGATTGATGATGAATAGCCTCAATCTGATCTCGATCGGGAATCTTGTCACCAGTAAATTCCACTTTTGGATTCAGGGTTACCGCGGTCATTGCAAGCTTGCCGTCTTCGTCTTTACTCAGTGTGCCAACGGCATCATCTGAGTAGCTTTCAATCTGGTAACCCTGTTTGCAGGCAATGGCCAGAAAAAACAGCATGTGACAGGAAGCGAGTGACGCAACGAATGCTTCTTCCGGGTCTACATTGTCAGCAACCGACCAGGGTGCAGCAACAATGTGGGGAGATGCAGAAGCCGGAACCTCAACACCACCGTCGAACGACCAACTGTGTGCGCGGGAATATTCGTTCGCCAGAAAGTTTTCGTTGTTGCGTTGCCAGTTAATGCTGGCCAGGTACTGGGACATGGAAATTACTTGTTGGCCCTGTTTTCAATAAGCTGCTCAACCACGGCAGGATCCGCCAGCGTTGTGGTATCGCCAAGGTTCTCCAGCTCATTGGCGGCAACCTTGCGCAGAATGCGACGCATGATTTTTCCCGAACGAGTCTTTGGCAGTCCGGGCGCGAACTGAATAATTTCAGGTTTCGCGAACGAGCCAATTTCATTGCCAACAAATTT
>CAYTLI010000114.1:0-8490 GCA_964438455.1 uncultured Pseudohongiella sp. | reverse complement strand
ATATGAATAGCTACCTGATCATCAAGACCCTGCACATCAGCTTCGCCGTTCTGTCACTATGCGGCTTCGCTTTGCGTGGCTACTGGATGCTGGCCGCATCGCAACTGCTGAAGGCAAAACCGACAAGAATACTGCCCCATATCAACGATAGCCTGTTGTTACTAACAGCGATTGTGTTGGTAGTGATGAGTCGCCAGTATCCGATCGTCGTCGGCTGGGTCACCATCAAGATAGGCTTGTTACTGCTTTACATAGTGTTTGGCACCATGGCGTTGAAGCGAGCGCCCAGCAAACAATCCCGCAGCCTGTTCCTGGTGGCTTCGCTGATGGTTGTTGCCATGATTTTTGTTGTCGCGCTGACTAAGCCCGGCTGGTGAGTACTGACTTGTCCGTATCGGCGGCATCGAGGAAGGGGCCGTCTACACAGAGTCGACGACCGTCTGGTGCGTCGCAGGCGCCGCAGATGCCCACGCCACACTTGGTGAGATAGTCGATGGCATTGAAGATGCGATCGGGAGAGCAATACTTGCGCTGGATCTTTTCCGCGGCATGCACCATGGGCGCTGGGCCGCAGTTGTAGAATACCAGCTGCTCTCTTTCTTCCGGGCTCAATGATTCCAGGCGTTGTTCCAGTAATTCAGTAATCACACCGTGGTGACCGCGACTGCCATCGTCGGTGGCAATATGCAGTTCGCTGACCTCTGCGCTCTCTTCCACGAAATAGAGCCTGTCGGCGGAGCGGGCACCGAAGAAGATTTCCGTGTTGCCAAAGTCACGCGCCAGTTGCCAGACGGCGGCGAGGCCGGTGCCACCGGCCACTGCCATGATCTTCGAATTCTCCGGTGGTGCTACCGGGTTGCCATGAGGCCCTCTGACATAACATTCGATACCGGGCTCTATGGACATAAGCTCATCGGTGAACTGGCCAAGATTGATGATCGCCAGTTGAAAAGGATCATCGGTAAGGGCAGAGAATGGTTTCTCTCCTAATCCTGGAATCCACAGGAATACAAACTGGCCAGCCTGGATATCGATCTTGCGATCGAAGGTCAGGATACAGATATCATCTGTTACGCGCTTGTTGGCAACCAGGTTAACCGGACGGAATTTCATGTCCACGTCGTAGCGCACCAGCTGTTCCGCTTTTTCAGTATCCTGCTCAAGGTCGGCACTGAGTACGCGGAAATATTCACCGACCTCATTGGTATTCATGCCGATCAGTGCCGAGCCCACCCCGATAATCGTGGCTCCAGCCTGCTGAAAGGCGCGCACATCGGCGGCGCTGCTGATGCCGCCACAGGCGATGATCGGGCAGTCCACCGCTTCATGTATCTCGCTGACACATTCCAGAGCGCGATCCAGTACACCCTTGCCGGAGACGCCGCCAACCTCGTTGCTCAGTACCGGGTGTCCGTGGGCGTCATGACGCTCAGGCCCCATGGTGTTGATCGCGCAGATGCCATCGGCACCGCCGGCAACGGCGGCTTGCGCAATCTCTGCCACGCTGGGCACATTGGGAGTGAGCTTGGCAATAACCGGAATGTCCACCGCGGCTTTCACTGCAGCGACGATCTCCTGCACCAGCGCCGGATCCTGGCCCATGGCCATGCCATAGCCCTTGGCGTGTGGGCAGGACAGGTTCAGCTCCAACCCATCTCCGTGGGGCGCCAGTTTTTTCGCCACGTCTACATACTCCTGCACGCTGCCACCAAATATGGAGATGAGCAGGAATCGATCCTCTGGAATCCTCAGACCGGCCAACAATTCAGCAGAGCGCTCGGCGCCCGGATTGGTCAGGCCAACGGCATTGGTAAAACAGCCCGGCTCATACTGGGTCAGGATTGGCTCGCGATAACCGAGGCGAGGCTCGGGACCTATGCTCTTGGTGGTGAGCACGCCGACTTCCGGCATGGTGTCGAACACGCGTTGAATGATGTTGGCGGAGCAGGTGACGATACCGGAGGGTACGGTGAATGGACCGGAGAGGGTCTTACCCAGAAACTCGATGTTCAAGAGAGAAATTTGCCCGCGCTTGCTTGCTACTCAGTAGCTGAATTGAATCTGGCGCGCATTATACCCGGTTGTGAGGTGAGCTTCTAACGGCCTTGGCGTGGGGAAACAATTTGTGCAAAAAATACACTGAACGAGAAGGCGGGATGGGAGGAAAGGAGTAGCAATCGAGACCGTGCGCGGCAGGGGCAGAAAATTGCTCCTGCATTTTCTGCATTCCCGCCATCCCTGGCGGTCATGCCGTGAGCCCCCAGGGGTGAGACCGAGCGCTTTGCAAGCGCGAGCTTGCAGCGAGCATCGAACGCCGCCGATCTGTGATCGGCGGCTGGACTGAGGTTTACGGCGTGTCTCGAGTGGTACTCCTTTCCTGCCAGACCGCCGTCCGATCCCAGACAAGTTTTTGCTTAAAGCGGTACAAACGCCAGTGCATAGTTACCGTTGAGCGGAATCACCAACTGATTTTGCACCGAGTCGTAGCACATTGAAGCCGCACTGGGGATACCAGAAGCGATCACCTCAGCATCCTGCCCCGGTCGAATCCGCGACACGCTGCCATATCGCACGCTGCTCACGTACTTGGTGCCATCTGCCAGCACAACTACACCATCGTTGCCGCCCTCCACCGCATACTCGGTGTTGATGACTTCGCCATCCGTGTTGTAGGTAATGACTGCGTTATCACCCACGTTGACCACGACGATGTTGCCATCCGAGTCGATCGCGACACCATTGGGAGCGGCCAGCGGTGCGCCTTCCGCGAATACCGACACCTGGTCGTCCGCGGTGACCTTGTAGATGAGTTCCGGGTTACGGGTGTTGGACGCGTAGACGGTGCCGTCATCGGCGACAGCGATACCGTTGAGCACAGTTGAACCCGGAATGGGCACTGACTTCAGCGGCTGGCCCGTGCGCAGGTCGAAAGATCTCACGTGGCCCGTGTCGACCGTGTAGAGCACTCCGTTGCTGACCGCGCTGCCCAGGGGGTGGTGCAGTTCCAGGCCATCGCGGGTGACGCCGATCCACTTGGGAGTATGTACCGAGCCATCGGGATTGATCAGCGAAACATAGCCGTCGTTCTCGGTGCCGTCGCCGCGTTCACCATTGTTCATGGCCAGGATCAGATTGCGCTCCGGATCGAACGTGCAGCTCTCAGAGAAGTGGAAACTTCCGTACACCTTCACGTTGGTTGACATGGGTACGCGCACACCCTGTTCATTGACCGAACCGATAGGCTCGCCAGCGCGAAATTCCTGCGCGCTGCTGGCAATCGCAAGCAGCAACAAGGAAAGTGTCGTAAGTGACTGAATCAATGCGCGTGCAACGCGGTTTTCAATAATCTTCATCATATTCTCGAGTCCTCTTCGATAATGCAGCAATCAGCAGCAGGCATTGTAGTGCCTGCCGCCGAGGGTACCAGTGATTTGCGACGAAATTCTGACTGTCCGGGTTTACACCATCTCACGCAGGGCCGGCTTGGTGACCTTGCCCATGGCATTGCGTGGCAGTGCGTCGACAATCTTGATTGCCTTGGGAATCTTGTACGATGACATCCTGCCATCACACCAGTTCTTCAGATCTTCATAACTCATGGATGCGCCTTCATTGAGACCGATGAACGCGGTAACGGCCTCGCCCCAGGTGTCATCCGCAACGCCGATGACAGCCACTTCGGCGATGTCTTCGTGGGTGAGCAACACGCCCTCGATTTCGAGCGCGGATAGTTTGTAGCCGCCGGACTTGATGATGTCCACCGAAGAACGGCCCATGATGCGATAGTAGCCATCTTCCATCACCGCCACGTCACCGGTACAGAACCAGCCATCCTTGAATGATTCTTCGGTCGCCTTGGGGTTATCCCAGTACTCCAGGAATACGTTGTCACCCTTGATACGAATCTCCCCGGGGATGGCTTCTTCCGTGATCGGCTGGTCATACTCATCGAAGAGTTGGCACTCAACGCCGGGCAGTGGCTGGCCGACACAACCCGCACGTCGTTCGCCGTTGTAAGGATTGGAGATGCCCATGCCGATCTCGGTCATACCATAGCGTTCCAGCAGGACCTGACCGGTGAGATCGCGCCACTGGTTGAACAACTTGACCGGACAGGCAGCAGAACCGGAGATGTTCAGCCGCATGTCCTTGAAGCCATCACAGATCATTTCGACTTCCGCAGGATCGATCGTGTCGAAGTATTGAATCAGCTTCACATAAATAGTCGGCACTGCCATGAATACATTATAGGTGCCAGCTGTCACTTCTTTTGTGATTCTGGGGATGTCAAACTTGCTGAACAGATGTACGGTCGCTCCCGCCCACAGGCCGCAGCTCAGGATATTGATGATGCCGTGAATGTGGTGCAGAGGAAGAAACAGCGGAATCACATCTTCGCTGGTCCATTCCCAGGCATCAATCAGGGTAGTGATCTGGGCAACTATTGTCTTGTGGGTGCTGACCACTCCCTTGGGCTTGTTGGTGGTGCCGCTGGTAAACAACATCATCGCCCTGCGGTCTTCATCGAGTGTCGGCAGCGTGCCAGCCGTGTCTGCCAGTACATCTTCCACTGATAGCAGTTCAATATTCAGTTCCGCACACAGCTCCTTCAGTGACTCCTGGTAGTCGCCGTTGGCGATCATGCGGGTCACGCTGGCGCAGGTAAGATAGTGGTCCAGCTCGGAGACTGCTGAAGCTACATTGAGAGGTACGGCGATGCCGCCCGCGCGCCAGACACCGTGCATGACGGTGACGTAGTCTAGTGAGGCAGGAATGAAGAAAGCGATGCGCTCTTCATTCAGGTCTGCGCTGTCTCCCAACAATCCAGTTGCGAAGCGATCGATGCGTGCATTGACCTCGCCATAGGTATAGGAAGTGTCGCCTTCGACCAGGGCGACCTTGTCATTGTCGTTGTTGAGATGTGGAAAAGTTTCAACTGCCATGATGCTTCCGCTTTAAGAAATTCTGTTTAGTGTGACTGTCAATCCATAGAATCTAGAACATGCCACTGACGATGAAAAATAGGATAGATGGACCCAGCAGGCAACCAACACCAGTGTAGAAGGTTGCAGTCATCGCGCCATATGGCACCAGCTTGGGATCCGTGGCAGCCAGTCCTGCAGCGACTCCCGAAGTGGTTCCCATCAGGCCACCAAATACCATCGCCGATTGGGGATTATCCAGGCCAATGAAGCGGGCCACCAGTGGTGTGCCGATCATCACCAGTATCGATTTAACCAGGCCTGCGGCAACGCTAAGAGTGATGACAGCATCGCTGGCACCGATGGCCTCACCGGTAACCGGGCCGACAATGTAGGTGACTGCGCCGGCACCGATGGTGGTGATCTCGGCCGCATCGGTGTAACCGAACATCACTGCGATTGCGGCACCGACGATGAAGGACACGATCACGCCAGCGAAGATAGATACGACACCGGCAAGGCCAGCCTTCTTCAACTCACTCATGTGCACGCCGAAGGCGGTAGCTACGATGGCGAAGTCGCGCATCATGCCGCCACCCATCAGGCCTATGCCGCTGAGCAGTGCGACATCGGCGACCCCGGTGTTGCCTCCGGTGGCGACGCCACCGAAGTAGGCGGCCAGCAGTCCGAGTGCAATTGCGATCGCCGAGCCATGGATGCGGCCCTGGGTGAGTTTGTCGGCGAGAAAGTAGGAGACCCAGATAGTGACTCCGACCACTGCGAAGGCAACGATCAGGTTATTGCGGACGAATACGGTTTCCAATATTTCCATTAGTTGGCCTCCTCGTTGTCAGCGACAACCTGGGGCGAACTTAACTTACTCAATACCGGTACCAGCGCGAAGCTCACCACCACGGCGGCGACTCCGGCCAACAAGGCAAGGAACCCACCATCGACCGCGGCAGCAACATTCTGTCGTGCCGCCATCGCTACCACGATGGGAATGTACATGGCGCTCCAGAATTTGATGCCGGAGCCGGCCGCGTCCTCGGTGAGGGATCTGAACAGGTCAGAGTTACTGGCGAACACCAGGAACAGCATGGCGATACCGACGCCACCAACGTTGGCATCCACACCCAGCAGCACGCCGAGTGTCTCGCCGATGATCATGCCGAGTATCAGGCACACGGAAAGCAGGGCAACACCGTAAACAATCATGCTTCTTCCTTATTGTTATTGTTGATGTGAGGGCAGGAGGCCACGGAGTCGCGACAGTTCCAGCCTGGTGCGAGGATGATATGACGCGAGCGGAGGGCAGCGCAATTTACTCATTCCGGGCCCTAGGCGAACAGTACGAGCAGGATTGCGAATCCCACCAGGCCCACGCCGAGAACTACCGAGTAGGCAAGGGAAGCCACCAGGTAGAGCACGGCGGTGACGAACCAGCCACTCTCGAAATAGCGTTTCAGGCTGAGGTAGAGATAGACGAAGATCCAGACAATGGCGATGATACTGAGCACGCCCGAGACTTCGCTGATCACTGGCAGGGCTGCTTCCTCAACGAGGCCCAGCAGCATGGCAATGAAGACCATCAGGATCAGGAAGGTGTGGTTGTGCACCGTCAACACCAGGTGTTCCACGTAGTAGCGCCGACTCAGGATCCACAGAATCTGCTGGATCAATGCCAGCACCGGCATCATCAGCAACATGAAGAAGGTGACGTATTCCAGTGATCCAGTGAGGAAGTCACGCGGATTCTCTGCCAGCTCGTCAACATTGGCTTCGAACTGGGTGATCAGCACGGTGCGCAGGTTGCGATTGGCTTCCTCTGTAAGGAATGGCAGGTTGACCTGCTCCAGGATATCGATGGCTCCCTCGAAGTTGGCCGGCTCATCTTCGCTGGCTGTCAGACCCTCTTCCAGCGCATCCCGAATCGGCTGCTCCGCGCTCTCGCCGGTGGCGATCTCTGTCATCTCCTGGCGAATGCCCTCTACGGAATTAACCAGGGACACAATCAGGAAGAAGCCAATACTGACAATCAGGAACAGACGCAGCGGTGGTGTGTATCTCATCCGCCGGCCAGCGAAATACTGCCGGGTCAGGAAACCCGGACGCACGAGCAGGTTGCCGACCGTCCTGTAGGCCCGGCCGTCAAGCTCGAACACCACCCAGATAAATTCCTGGATGAACACGATAAAAGGCCGCCTGACCTCCTTCTCCTCCTGGCCACAATGGGCACAGAACTCCGCCACTATAGGCTGGCCGCAGTTCAGGCAGTGCCTTTCGGGCACTATGGTGTCGGTTTCAGACATGGGCAGGGTGTCTCGGAGCCATAAAACACGGCGTATCTGAACACGCTTGCGGGCGGATGAGAAGGGGGAAAAGGGAGATTGAAAGTGAGGGCCCCGACCCACTGCCCGGACACGCGAGCCGGACAGGGGCGGGGATCTCAAGGAGGGCCCGGGTGCTGATTAAGAGGTGTGGAGGGGTGGCACCCGAGCTAATGCAATACGACATTTGATCACTATGCTGTGTTGCGTTGGCCACATTACCACTATATATAGTGAATAACAAGCAGTGACACACAATAGATTGGGGTGTCAAAATCAGCCCGATCTTACTATATAGTAAAGTAATTACTTTACTATGTATTTGCCACTTTTCTCGGCCTACCAGCCCCTGTCAAAGCCCCGTCTTCACTGAGGGTCGACCTTCTTGATATAGGTCAATGTCCCTGCTCGGTGCGTGTGGTCTTATTGTCCTCAAGCTCAATCGACATCTGTCTTACTTCGCACGTGGCAGGTTCGATTGCAAAAGCTTCTCAAGCAGGGATGGGGTTGTCGCTAAGTTAAGGGCAGCCCCATTTTTTTGCCTGCGATTTGCTCCTCCTTCTCCCCCCGATCCAACACAGACTTATTATCCGCTGAGAACTATTTTGCTTTCGGTGAAAGTTTTTCCAGAGTGCAGTTAGCCGAATTCCAGCCCCTGAAATTTAAACCCTCCATAGGGGTCTTGTTCCCATAGACAGATTCTGAGGATCGTTAAATGGACCGCGCCAAATTCATGCACTACCTGCCCTGGGGGATGGCGATCTTTATCGCCGTCGTGTTTGTGCAGTCACTGTTTTTCAAATTTTCCAACTCGTTCGAGACCCAGCATATCTTTGGCACCATCGGTGAGTGGATGGCCGGAATCGGCTTGTTGGAATTCGCCGCTGCTGGTTTTGTCGCCTATGGCGGATACACGATAGGTACCATCGAACTGATTGCATCGCTGCTGCTGCTCTGGCGCAAAACCCAGGCGCTGGGGGCTACCATCGCCTTCTTCGTGATCTCCGGCGCCATCTTCTTTCACCTGTTCACTCCCCTGGGAGTCAGTGTGGTGATTAATGAAGCAGGCGATCGTGATGGAGGGCAGCTGTTCACTATGGCAGTGCTGGTGTGGCTGTTCTCGCTCAGCATTGTGGGATTGCGACGCAACGATTTGTTGTCGGCGTTTGGCCGTTCAGCGAATCCTGCCGTAGTTCAAGGAAATGAGGTTAAGGGAGTAAGAATATGAAGACAGCGAT
>CAYTLI010000113.1:0-8590 GCA_964438455.1 uncultured Pseudohongiella sp. | reverse complement strand
CAGCTGACTTGTAATCAGCAGGTCCCGAGTTCGACTCTTGGTGGCGGCACCATCTCCCAAAGGGAGCAGAAGATTCTGCTCCCTTTTTTATTTTGTGTGATCAAATAGATTCGTTCTTGCCGGGCGGAAACTTCATCCAGGCTAACAAAACAAACAATCCGAATACTGAATACGCGATGGCAAATACCCAAAGCGGGAAATCGTAGTAGAGCACTCGCTGCAGCCAATACTGGATAAATGTCTCTTCGTAGGTTTCGAGGCCAGCCTGTTGCCTCAGCCATGCTTCCACAATAGTGAGTGGACAGAGTCGACCCAGCCACGCCTGTGCGACCACGATGCCGATGGCCGCCAGATGTGTAAGGCGAAACCAGAAATTCCGAATCCAGTGCCAGCCAAGTAGCCCGCCAAGCAGAATCAGGATAAGGCCGGTAACGATGAAGGCCACGATTAACACATGCAGTAGCAATACTGCATCGGCCAGGAAAGCATAATTGATATTCATGCAAGGATATTCCCTGTCTCGTGTGGTCAGTGCAAGGGCAATCCGGCTCACCTTGTAGTCGCTATATGTTTCTAATATTCTTCGATTCTTTTCCAGAATCCCGCGCTCCCGCAGGATTTCGAGTCAGGCAGGCTCAGGTCAAGCCATCTATGTTGAATGAAGCGCAGGTCAGTGAACTGGTTGCCGAGCACGGCAATACAGTCAATGAGGGCCGTTCAATCAGTCAGTTGATAGCTGACGGCGAAATTTCCCGGCTCCAGGGCGCCACCGTGCTGGAAGGCAAGGTCTCAGACTCTGTTATTGCCGAATCCCTGGTCACGAAGACGGGCACACCCATCCGCCTGATGTTCCGCAACAATCGCATCTCCACTCATGATGTGAATCGCGGCGCCATTCCTTTCAAGGACCAGGTGCTGGCGATCAACCATGACCACATGTTGCAGCTGGTACGAAGAGTGCTGGGTAGTTCCCAGTTTGAAGTGCAGGGGCTCGCTCCTACCTCCACGGTTATTCCTGCGGAAAACCTGACGGTTATTCCGCTGGAAAATGTACTGCGCCTCTATAACGCAGAGAGCTCTACGGAAACTTCTCTACATCAGCATTGGCTGGCGGCCAGGGAGCAAGGCCTCGAGACCATGCTCTACGCGGGTCATAAACTCGATGTGAATTCCCTGTCCGCGAATTCGCGTCTGCCATACTTGCTGGATACACCCAGCACCAAGGCCAAGGTGGACAAGACCATGGATTCGGCATCCCTGGTCGAAGCCGGTGTTTGCACTGCAGAACAATATGCGCAGATCAGGAACTCATCGATTATGGCATTCGGTATCGTTTCCCAATACCTGTTGTCCAGAGGCATGGTGCTGGTAGATACCAAGACAGAGCACGGCATCAACAGCAAGGGGCAAATAGTGGCAGCGGATGAGCTTTACACCATGGACTCGTCACGATTCTGGAGGCTGGATGAGGACGGCAAGTTACTGCAGCGAGACGGCAAACCGGTTTCCTTCTCAAAAGAATTTGCTCGCGGCATGGTCACCGAGAAAGATCAGCAGTTTACCCAACAGCAAGCTGATGAAATAGCGGTGCGCTATATTGTCGGTTTGCAGCATCTGACCGGGGAAGAATTTGCGCCAGACCTGCGTCCCCGCGATCAGCGCATAGTGGAATCTACCAACCTGATACTGGATGCCCTGCTATAGGGTTTTTCAAGAGGAATTGCGTTATGACCAGATCCGGAACGATTGTCACCGGCTTCGTCGCTTTGCTCGCAGCATGTTCGCCAACCGTCGAGCAAGTCGGAGATCAAACCAGTTCCGCCCCTGCAGTGACGCTTGCAGACTATGAGCGCGCTGAGTCCCGCCTTGCCCAGAATACCAGGGAACTGGTCACGGGAATGGTTGAAGCAACGTATTGGCAGGCTGATGGCAGCCTGGTCTATCGCCGTGGCAGAGGTGCAAGGCAATACATCCATGTGGTTCCTGAAACGGGAGAGCGGTCTGAGCTGTTCGATACCGACAGGCTGCGTGATGTTCTCTCTGCGCACACGGGTGAGGAGATTGAGCCCGATGATCTGGTGTTGAGCGATATTGAACTGTCGAGTGACGGGCAGAGTATAGGCTTCAGCTTCGACGATGAGAAATACCAGATAGACAGGGGAAGTTACGCCCTCAGCCCCCTCGGCGAGCAGCCGGACAATGAATTTCTCTCTCCCGACGGGAATCTTGCTGCATTTATCCAGGACCACAACCTGTGGCTAAGAAATACTGCAACTAATGAGCTTACCCAGCTCACTTTCGATGGCATAAAAGACTACGGCTATGCCACCAATAATGCCGGTTGGTTAACGGCGGACGGCCCTGTGCTCAGCTGGTCTCCGGACTCGAAGAGAATCGCCACCTTCAGGCATGACGGTCGCAATGTCGGTGACATATCGTTGATGTCTACCAAAGTTGGCCGCCCAGAACTGGAAACCTGGAAATATCCCCTGGTAGGCGACGAACACATCTTCATGATCGAACGAATCGTCATCAATCTTGAACCGCAACCTGAGATCGTGCGGTTAAACATGGCGCCCGATCCGCACCGATCAACTACCAGCGATCATATTGCGGGCCGCGGTGGTGAATTCCTCGATGTGCAGTGGAGCAGCGATAGCAACACGCTTGCATTTGTCTCGTCTTCCCGTGATCACAAGGTGGCCCAGCTTCGTCTGGCTGATCCGGATAGTGGCGCAGTCAGGGATGTGTACCGGGAGGAAGCTGAAACCCATTACATGTCAGGGCACCAGGAAGAAAACTGGCGGGTTCTGCATCAGAGAAATGAGTTCCTCTGGTTTTCAGAAAAAGATAACTGGGGACATCTTTATGTTCACGATCTCGACAGCGGCGAACTTAAACATCAGCTGACCTCCGGGAACTTTGTCGTGCACAGTGTTGAGCAGGTAGATGAAGAAGATGGCCTTGTTTATTTCAAGGCTTCCGATCCTGCGGCAGGTAATCCTTACTATTCCTATCTTTTTCGTGTCTCTATAGATGGGGGTATGCCAGAAAAGCTGACAACCGAGCAGGCGTTACACCTGCTTAGCTGGTCCGATGCTGGTGACTATTTCACCGATATGTATTCAACACCAGTCAGTCCGCCGGTAGTGTTGCTTCGCAATCGCGATGGAGCGGTGTTGTTGGAATTGGAACAGGCAGATATTTCAGCCTTGCAGGCAAGTGGCTGGCATGCGCCGGAGCAATTCACGGTCAAAGCGCGAGACCAGGTCATCGATCTCTATGGTTTGATGTATAAGCCTTCCAATTTTGATCCGGGCAAGTCCTATCCGGTGATCTGCTATCTCTATCCGGGGCCACAAATAGGCAGTGTGGGATCACGCCAGTTCAGCTCTGCCCGTCAAGACAAGCAGGCGCTTGCAGAACTGGGATTTGTTGTCGTGGAAGTCGATGCGATGGGTACGCCAGGGCGCTCCAAATCTTTCCATGACGCCTATTACGGAAATATGGGCGATAACGGCCTGCCCGATCAGGTAACCATGATCAGGCAGTTAGCTGCAGAGCATGCCTATCTGGACATAGATCGGGTTGGTATCTATGGGCACTCCGGTGGTGGCAATGCATCAACCACGGCCATGCTGGTGTACCCGGATCTATTCAAGGTGGCAGTATCCAGCGCCGGCAACCACGAGAACAGGAATTACGAAGACGATTGGGGCGAGCGCTGGCAGGGTTTGCTGGAAGTTTATCCGGAGACCGATCCTACAGCCGAGGGAGAAGATGGGCTGCGCACAAATTACGACAATCAATCCAATCCGGCGTTGGCGGAAAACCTGCAAGGCAAACTTCTCTTGGCCCATGGCTTGATGGATGACAATGTGCATCCCAGCACGACGCTGTTGATGGTCCAGGCTTTGATTGAAGCAGAGAAAGATTTTGATCTGCTGTTGTTGCCGGAGGCTCGTCACGGATTTGGGAGAACCCGCTACTTCATGAATCGACGTTGGGACTACTTTGTAGAACACTTGTTAGGTGCGGAGCCACCAGCCGACTTCGTCTTTGCGGACAACATTCCCTGAGTAGAGGTTCATGGAGAATATTGAACAAGCGCTGGCTTCATTCGCCAGTTTCATGTGGGGACCACAGCTCGTGGTCCTGCTGGTTGGTGGCGGACTGTTCTTCATGGTCCACATGCGCCTGCAACACTTCCGCTATCTGGGTCATAGCCTGCAATTGCTGCGCGGCAAATACAGTTCTGCCAGCGAAAGTGCGGCGGGTGAAGTTACTCATTATCGAGCCCTGGCTACCGCGCTTGCAGGCACGGTAGGTCTGGGCAATATCTCCGGTGTAGCGGTCGCCATTACCGTTGGCGGGCCTGGAGCAGTGTTCTGGATGTGGGTCACCGCCCTGGTTGGTATTTCCACCAAGTTCTACACCGCCTCCTTGGCGATCATGTATCGCGGCTATGATGACAGTGGCAAATTACAGGGCGGACCCATGTATGTGATTCGGGAGGCACTGGGTCGCAAGTGGTTACCGCTGGCCTGGATGTTCGCGCTCGCGGGTATGTTCGGTACCCTGCCAATCTTTCAGATCAATCAACTGGTGCAGATAATCAGGGACGTGATCGCCATTCCTGCCGGCGTGGCGAGTGCAGAAGACCACTTCGGCTTCGACCTGGTCCTGGGCGTGGTGCTCTGTGTGGTGCTGTTCTCCATCGCGGTAGGCAAGGTCAAGCGGGTGTCGGCGGTGGCTGGTGCCCTGGTGCCCGGGATGGTGGTTTTCTATTTCGTCATCACGGCGATTTTGCTGGTGACAAATGCCAGCGAGATACCAGGCATGTTTACCCTCATCTTTACTGACGCATTTAGCGGTGAAGCGGCTGCCGGTGGCGTACTGGGAGCGGTGATCCTGATCGGTGTGCAGCGGGGTGTGTTCTCCAATGAGGCCGGTCTGGGCACTGAGTCACTGGCCCACGGCGCTGCAAAGACTAACGAACCCACACGGGAGGGCCTGGTCGCCATGGTGGGTCCCATCATTGATACCCTGGTCGTCTGTACCTGCACCGCTCTCGCATTGCTGGTTACTGGCGCCTGGCAGACAGAGGCGATCGGCGTCACCATGACGTCGAATGCCTATGAACAGGCTTTTCCTGGATTCGGTGCTTACCTGGTTTTACTGATGGTGATCGTGCTCAGCACCACTACGGTGCTCACATATTCATACTATGGCAGCAAGTGCATGGGCTTTTTGTTCGGTTCTAGAACCGAGCGATATTATTTATGGGGATACATGGCGCTTATCGTAGTCGGGGCAGTTGCTTCTCTCGATGCGGTAATCAGCTTGTTTGACGGTGCTTACGCAACCATGGCTATACCCACGATGGTGTCGACCTTCCTGTTGTCGGGCAAAGTCCGCGAGGTGGCAAGAGACTATTTCAGAAGACTGGATGCGGGTGAGTTTGAGCAGGATGATTCGGCTACACACGTGGAGATGGAGAATCAAACATGAAGAAACTCTTCCTGGTATTTTTAGTTTGCAGTTTTAACATGACGCTGAGTGCACAGGAAGCGGCGGTGTCGGCCGTGCTGGATCAGTTTCATCGGGAGGCGGCCCAGGGAAACTGGAATGCCTATTTCGATCTGATGAGCGACGATGCAGTTTTTCTCGGTACCGACGTGGGTGAGCGATGGCCCAAGGCGGTGTTCAGGGAATACGCCAGCGGCAGAAGTGGCTGGCTGTACACGCCAAGGGAGCGCAATATTAATTTCACGCCCGATGGCAACACGGCCTGGTTTGACGAGGTACTGGATAGTGCCAGCTATGGCACCAGTCGTGGGACGGGTGTGCTAATCCGCACCGCTTCGGGCTGGAAGATTTCCCAGTACCACCTCACCTTTCCCATACCCAACGCTCTGTCGCGACAATTCACCGACCAGATAAAGGCCTGGGAGGCAGAGCAGTAAGTAGTGCGGAAAGCTAAACTGGAATTAGATAATCCTGCTAGTGGATTGTCTGTTCCGCTGAGTCCAGGTCTTCGCTGCTGTGCACAGCGAGGGCGGCATCTTCCTGTGAGATATAGCTGCGAGTATTGACCGGGCTTTCGAGGTAATCCCAGCTTGTCGAGGAAGTCGGCCATGTGATCGGTCTGGTAGTGTTCCTGAAGGCAATCTGCGTCTTCCCACTCCTGTAATAACACGACCTGGTTGGTATCAGTAAGACCCTCGAAATACTCGTATGCCAGGCAGCCATGTTCCTGCCGGCACAGGCGTACCATGTTGCGCATCAACTCGAGCGCTTCATTTTTCGACTCAGGTAACAACTGAAACGTGCTTTGCACCACGATCATAGAAAGACTCCTTACTGAGCCTCTATTATACGGACTCTCACCCCGATTTCAGCCGTCGGCTGGAACCCGCGTATTCTCTGGCTTTGGCGAGCTCTGCCCGGCTTACCACCAGGGGTAGAACGGGGGCATATCAGTGGATGCGCGATCGTCAAATTCGGGGGTTCGTTTGTCCAGGAATGCGCTCACACCTTCCTTGCCGCTGCGCTGGCTGGCGTAGAAAATGGCCAGTGAGTCCACTTCGTGAGCAGCCAGGGGATGGGCCTGGCCGGCATTGCGATAAAGCATCTGCCGGGAGAGGGCAATAGCTACCTGGCTGTGCTGACTGATGCGCCTGGCCATGGCGTAGGCTTGCTCCAGTAATTGATCAGCACTGGCAATAGCGTTGGCAAAACCCCTCTCTTTGAGTTCTTCGGCTTCGATCAGGTCGCCACTGTAAATCCACTCAAGTGCAGTGCCCATGTTAACGATGCGGGGCAGGAACCATGAAGAGCATGCTTCAGGCGTAATGCCAATCTTGTTGAACACGAAGCCCACCCGGGCGGTGTCAGCCACGAGCCGGATGTCCATGGCGCAACTCATGGTCGCGCCAATGCCTACGGCTGCGCCATTGATCGCGGCGATCACGGGTTTCTTGCATTCGAATATGGTCAGCGTGAGTTGTCCGCCGGTATCCCTGACGCCTTCCTCAATGGCTGGGTCATGCAGGCGCTCCTGCATATCCTCAAGTGTTGGGGTCAGGGACTCATTCAATCCAAAAACATTGCCGTCTGTTGACAGATCCATGCCAGCGCAAAACGCGCGGCCTTCGCCTGTGACGACAACAACACTCACCTCATCGTCCTCGCTTGCACGCCTGAACGCGGCAATCAATTCATCCGCCATCTCGGTAGTGAACGCATTCAGTTGTTCGGGTCTGTTGAGCGTAATGGTGAGAATTTGGTCGCTAACTTCATAGCGAATGGTATTGAAAGACATGGATGTCTCCTTGCTTGTGGAATACTGCACTAAAGTTGATCGGGCGGAGGCTGGTAGTTCTCAGCTCGTCGCAGCGGCAGCTTGTTTGACTCGATAAAGAGCCACTTCTCCTTCCTGCAGGAGCTGTTGCATGTTGAGTTCTTCTTCGCGACGGGTCACGGCAGCTATGTTTACGTCAACGTCGAGCTTCTTGCCTCGATAGATGAAATCTTCGCCCAGCAGGGCATTCTTGATTTTCTCTATCACTACCTTTGAGCCTTCTTCATCGACACCTGGGAGCAACAATCTGAACTCCCTGAAGCTGGAGCGGGCGAGCACGTCTTCGTTGCGTCGTCGGTCAGAGGCCATCAACGACAGGTGGCGCAACATTTCATTGCCCACTTTATAGCCATGGGTTCGAACCACTTCGTCCATGTTGGCAACTTCGATGGACAGCAGTGATACGGGTTTTGAGTAACGTAGCGCGACGCCCATGATCCTCTGACCGACTTCCATGAAGGTGCGATGGTTAAGAATGGTGGTGATCGGATCGTAGATTGCATTCTCTTTGTGCTCCACGCTCAACTCTTCCATGGTCATGATGATGATGGCAAAAGCGAGCACAATCAGCGTGAATATTGAGCCCAGCAACAGGAAAGAGGTGCCCTCATCGGTCGACTGGCCCACTGCGCCAGTGCGCAGGAACATGAGAATGAATTCTGTGACTGCATTGAAGCTGAACAGCATGAGCGCCAGGAATGCACCAAAGTTCGAGCTGATGGTCATAACCGGGCGTAACTTTCTCTCGATGTGCAGGCCATTGGCGATGACGAAGATGTTGCACAGAGATAACACAACAACCATCAATGAATAGGCTCGAATGCGCCAGATCATGTTGTCGTCGAACAGGGTGAAATAGGTGAGTGCGGCCACGGCAATAATAAGCAGCCCGCTGCATAGAATTGGAATCCTGGATTTCTCCTGATTCCAGAATGACGCCAGGCCGAACAGGATGGCAACGCGTCCGCCCATTAGCAGGCTGTTGGCAGCGATGACTGACAAGAATGGCGTCACCGAGCCTTGCATGGTTAAAAACAAAACGCCGGCACTCAAGACCACGAAGCCGACGGCGATCGAGAGCAGTCCCGGGATATGCTTGTTGCCTGCCCAGTTGACGAACAGGGCGATGCTGGTAACGATGGAAACCAGGATCAGTGTTACATAGAGAGTTTCATTTTCCATGGCAGATCAGATTGCGTCTGATGCTTTTAGTTCTGCTATTTCTGC
>CAYTLI010000112.1:0-8634 GCA_964438455.1 uncultured Pseudohongiella sp. | reverse complement strand
GCAGCTCCAACCTGATTGCCTATGGAGGTGCGAGTCGCAGCAGCGATCTGAACACGCCAGTAAGCAGCTTTAGCGCTACCGACTCCATCGACGTGCGTGCCACGCTGGAGATTCCCAGCGAGCATCAGGGCTCGACCGGGGAAACCTATGTGGTGATCTCGGTTGGAGGTACACAACTGTTCTATCGAGATGCCAGTGGTGGCTATCAAAGCTGGGACGGTGACATCAATAACCTGCAGCCCAATATCACGCCACGCGCACTGAACGCGACGGAAGAGCTGGTTGCCTTTGAAAATTTTGTTCCAACCAGTGTCGGCGTTGATGCCGCCGCGCTCACTGTCTTCTTTGCTTACGCAATTCCCGGCACAGATGTGTTTGTCTACAGCAGCAATGGTGTTTCGCTAACGATCCAGTAAGGATTGCAGGTAAGCCACGGCATCGGAAACCGAGCCACCATCCACGTCGACAATCTTGTTGGCTTCTCTCATCGCTTCATCACTTATCGCGTTCTCCAATGCTGAGACCACTGCTACAAACTCCGGATCGGCCATGGCTCGCGAGGAGGTGGCAAGGAAACCATCGTAAGGAGGCAGCGCATCGAGCGGGTCTTCCAGCAGAAGCAAGTCGAATGCGGCAACCCGGCCATCGGTAGTATAGGCTGAGATTACATCGACCTGTCTTTCATTCACTGCCGTATACATCAGGGTGGTATCGAAGGTTAGTTGTTCGGCAAATTCTATGTTGTAGCTGTCACGCAACTTGATCCATTCGGGACGGCCGAAGAATTCCAGGTCCCCCGCGGCAACCAGGTTGCCTGCAACGGCAGTGAGGTCGGCGATCGAATCGACACCCAGTTCCGCCGCCCGGTCCTTGCGCATCGCCATCGCGTAGAGATTCTGGAAACCAAGCCGCGCCCCGTTGCCAATATTGTCTTCTGCATCCATATAGGTGACGACCTGTTGGAAAATCTGCTCGCGCCCCGGATTGTCATCACGCTGCAGAATATTTGCCCACACGGTGCCTGAATATTCCAGGTAAACGTCGACGGTATTGTTCGCTGTCGCTTCGTACACAAGCTCGGTACCCATGCCCAGGCGCTGCTCGACATTGTACCCAGCCTCCCCCAGCTCGGCGGCTATCAAGCCGGCAATGATGTACTGCTCGGTGAAGCCCTTGCCGCCGACGATGAAATCCACTTCCTCATCGGGCAACAAGGTGTAGGCGGCGATGCCCAGGGAAACTGTCGCGGTAGCTATCACTCCATATTTAACCCGGCGAAATTTTCCCGGGTCGGTGTTCTGGTTTCGGTTCTCCGCCAGCCACTGCATGCCACCGATCATAGCGTCGAGCACCACCGCCATGGCTGCGGCAGCAAGGCTGCCTACAGTAACAGCAACCAGGTTTCGGGTTTGCAAACCGGTGAAGATGTAATTACCAAAACTGGTGGCGCCGACCAGCGTAGAGAGTGTCGCCAGGCCGACGGTCCACACTGCTGCCGTGCGAATGCCCGCGATGATTACCGGCAGGGCCAGAGGAATACGCACCTTCACCAGGATCTGTCGGCTCGACATACCGATGCCACGGGCAGCCTCGACCACTTCCGCGGGCACGGTTTCCAGGCCGGTGACAGTGTTGCGGACGATTGGCAGCATGCTGTAAAGCACCAGCGCGCTGATCGCCGGCAACAATCCGATCCTGCCTCCCAACAGCGCAACAGCCATGGCGAGGATGGCGACACTGGGAAAAGTCTGGATGACACTGACCAGCGTCAGCAAGGGACGTTTAACGGTTTCCGACTGGGAAGCCCACACCCCCAATGGAATAGACACGGCGATACCCAGCACCATGGCGATGAGGGTCAATACCAGGTGCCCCTGGAAATAGGCCGGCAGGACCAATAACTGCTCGCGAAGGTTTTCGCTCATTACTGGCTAGCCTCCGCACCTGGATTTCTCAGCAGATTTTCCAGTTGATCCGCCCGCCGCTTGGGCATCTCCACAATTTCCTTCACGTAGTCATGCTGTGGGTTGTTGAGCAATTCTGATGGGGTGCCTATCTGCAGCACTTCCCCAGCTTTCATCACCGCAATGCGATCGGCCATCAACAAGGCTTCCGTCATGTCATGGGTCACCATGATGACAGTAAGATCAAGCTCGTCCTGGATGCGTTTGAATTCTTCCTGCAGCTCCGTGCGGGTAATGGGGTCAAGTGCACCAAATGGCTCATCCATCAGGATCACATCGGGTTCGGCTGCGAGAGCCCTTGCCACCCCAACCCTTTGTTGCTGCCCACCGGAAAGCTGGGCAGGCATCCGGTCTCCATATTCTTCAATCGGCAATCCCACCAGCTCGAGAATTTCTTCGCTGCGGGCTGTTGTTTTGCTCACATCCCATTCCAGTAGCTGTGGTACCGCCGCGACGTTCTCGGCGATGTTGTAATGGGGAAACAGGCCTATGCCCTGGAAGACATAGCCGATATTGCGGCGTAGTATCTCCGGTTGCTGGCTGGCTACATTCGTGTCGGCGACAAAGATTTCACCTCCACTGGTCTCTTCCAGCCGGTTTACCAGTTTCAGGGTTGTAGTCTTGCCGCAGCCGGATTCCCCGATGAGACCGAGGAACTCTCCTTTTTCAACCTGGAAGGATGTATTCTCGACAGCATAGGTCACGCCGTCGTCATATGTCTTGCGAACATTTTGCAAGCGGATCATGGTTGTCCCATACTAACAAGCTGATATGTTCCTGTCCTGTCCAATGCGCCCCGCCCTGATGACTCGTGCACTGATAACGCTTGCTGCTTGCCTGTTCGCCGGCGTTTGTCTTGCACAGAACCCGATCGAACTCGCCCTGTCGAGTGATGCCCCACAGATAAAGACTGTCACCGATAATCTTGCGCTGCATGAAGTACAGATTCTATTTACCGAAGTAATGCGGGATGACGACAAGCGTGTGACGTTTGTCGACCATGAATTCCAGGTAGATGACAGTGTCTATTTCTATCCAGCCAGTTCGGTGAAGTTCCCGGTAGCCCTATTGGCGCTGGAGAAACTGCAGGAACTGCAAGGAGTTAATCGATACAGCAGATTTCAGCTGGAGAGTGAGAATGAAGGCAGCAGTTTCACCAATGAGATTATCGAACTGTTCGTGGTCAGTGATAACCAGGCTTATAACCGCCTGTTTGAATTCCTCGGCAAGGACGAGATCAACCGGCGCCTGGCGGACAAGGGACTCGTCGCTCGCATCTCGCACCGCTTGTCTGTGCCTGAATCAGACCGGCTGCAGACCGAGCGGATAAAGTTCTCCGGCAATAGCGCAGAGCCAATAGTGGTTGGCCCCATTTCAAACCAACCAATTGAGGTGTTGGCCCTGCAAAACCTGCACAAGGGTATCGCCTACATGGAGGCGGGAGAAAGAATCGAACAGCCATTCGACTTTTCGGAGAAAAACTATCTACCTCTTTCATCCCTGCACGGGATCATGAAGCGCTTCATCTACCCGCACGCCTACGCTACCGATCAGCAATTTCACCTCAACCAAGACCATCGTGCATTCGTACTGAAAACAATGCGCACGCTGCCCCGTGAGGCTGGTTATGATGAGGCAGGGTATCCCGACAGCTACGTGAAATTTCTAATGTTCGGTGACCAGCCAGGGCGATTGCCCGAGCGATTCGATATCTATAACAAGGTGGGCTACGCCTATGGCTATCTTACTGACTGCGCCTACATCGTGGACACTGAGACCGGCCGGGAATTCATCATCACCGCAACAGTGCATGTGAATGCAAATCAGACCTTCAATGATGATGAGTATGAATACGAAGAAACGGGAATTCCGTTTCTGGCCGAACTGGGTCGTCTCTTAATAGCTGACTAATAGCTGACAAACAGCTGATCAGTGGCTGATTAACGTCCGCCCGCGTCCCTGCCCAGTCGTAGCGCGCTATTGGCACCGGCCGACAGGCCACCATCGGTGCCGACGGTAACGAAACGAAATCCCTGCTCGATTCTAGCCTCGACCGTGCGTGCGTTGGTGGTGATCGCGCAAGGCACATCGTGTGCGAGACAGGATGAGAGCACCGTCTGGATCGCGGCTTCCACTTCGGGAGCAGCGGGGCTGGCATAGCCCATGGAGGTGCTCAGGTCTGATGGCCCGATGAAGATGCCACCGAGTCCGGGCACGGTGATGATGTCTTCGATGTTCGCCACGCCCTCTGGAGATTCGATGAACATGATGGCCAGCAGTTCTCCCTGGGGATCGAGAGGCCACACATCGGCCCGAGCGTGATAGTCACTAATACCCCAGTACCAGGCCGCGTTTGATGGATTGCGACCGCGCAGCCCCTGGGGTTCGAAGTCCGGTGCATCGTTGTATTGCGGATAACGGGTCGCCCGCACAGCCAACTCTGCCTGCTCCCGCGTACCGATGGAAGGGAAGAACACGCCGTAGGCACCCACATCAAGTACCTGTTTCACCTGTGCGATCGTCTCTTCGGTGCCAGCGCCGGCCGGGATGCGTACCAACGGTACGACGTCTGGTTGCAGGTTGCCCTTCTCCTGGATGCTGCGCTTGTTGGTCATGCCCAACAGGAAGGTACGCAGGCGCTCAATCTCGAACGGTGCGTGCTCCATATCGATAAAAAGAAAATCCAGGCCAGAGGTAGCCATAGAGCGTGCGTTTTCCAATGAATAATCGAACGACAGCACGCCAAAGGCCGGCTGGTCATTCTCGAGCAATTCGATCAGTTTGTTTATACGCACTGAACTCGATTGTGCCAACGCGGTGTTGGCAACAATCGAAATCAGCAGTATCAGTATCGCGCGCATGTTGTGCGGTTGCTGCTGGGTATTAACGCGCGCGCCAGGGTGGCTCGATCAGCAGTTCGGGATCAGCACCCGGCTTGGGAACAAACTTCTGCGAACGGCCGTACTGGTTATCACCGCCGATCAGGTTTCCTGCGGGATCAATGGTGAAGGTATGCACTTCCAGATAACCGTCCGGCAATTCCCTCGGCACCAGCCAGGTGTATTTCAGATTGCCTTCAAAATCGAAGTTAAGGAAGCGCAGTGGCTGCAGTGCTGTGATCCAGAAATCGTTTTCGTTAACGACGATGTCCAGAGGCATGCCAGTTGGGTAACCGATAGAACGTTCGAATTCCATTACTGCGGGATCGTCGGTGGTGCGGAACAGGTTTACTTCGAAACCAGAGCGATCGGTAACGAAGATGCGTCCCTCTGGACCAATGCCCAGGGAATGAATGGTGTTGAACTGGCCAGGGCCATCACCGGCTTCGCCGAATTCACCCAGGTAGTTCATGTCGTTGTCATAAATGATGACGCGGTTATTGCCCAGTCCGTCGGCAACAAGGATGCGACCGTCAGGGAGGAACGCAACGTCCTGTGGCAGGTTATAGTGGGTTTCGTCATCGCCTGGCACCAGTTTCTCACCATAAGTGGCCAGCAATTCACTGCCATCGTTGGCGATCACGTAGATCTGGTGAAAAGTTTCATTCACCAGCCAGATGCGACTCTCGGGATCGTACGGGCTAATGCGAATGCGGTGCGGACCCGGCCCCTCTGAACCTTCACAGAGATAGTCCAGGTGATCCCAGATTTCGGTAACCTCGCCATCAGCATTCACCGTATACAGGCAATTCTGCCAGGTACGACGAGTCGTTGCAGTCAGCGTGTTGATTCCCAGATGTCCAGCAAAACCCGGAAAGTCCTCAGGCAGCGGATAAGGCAACACGGTCTCACCACGCTGGGCGATGATGATGCGATCTTCGGACTCAGCCCAGACGCCGGAGTTGCCGCCAAACGCGAATCCGTCTTCCTGAAAGGGCACAGCCCAGCCGGAAATGACGTTATAGGGGCTTTCGCCGATGCGGCCGCGTGCATTGCCCTGCTGGGCGAGAGCGCTTGTAGCCAGGCTGAAAGAAAGGAGAACTGCCAGAAGACGGGCTAAAACCATGATTTACCTCTACCTAAAATGAGCATTGTTCTTATTTGGGCTGCCAATCATGACAAATTACGCAGCCCGGGTACACTCCCTGAGACTACTGCTTTTTGCGGGCCAGGCGGGCTTTGTGTAGCAGGGGTTCCGTATAGCCACTGGGCTGGGCACAGCCGGCGAAGACCAGCTCGTTCGCGGCCTGGAAGGCGATGGATGCCTGTGGATTGGAAGCCATGGGCGTGTACAGGGGGTCGGCTGCATTCTGGGCATCCACCACGGCCGCCATGCGCAACAGAGTCTCTTGCACCATCTGTTCGGAACAGATGCCGTGATGCAGCCAGTTGGCGATGTGCTGGGATGAAATCCTCAGGGTTGCGCGGTCTTCCATCAGGCCGATGTTATTGATATCGGGCACCTTGGAACATCCGATGCCCTGGTCCACCCAACGCACAACGTAACCGAGAATGCCCTGGGCATTATTGTCCAGCTCGGTCTGAATCCGCTCAGCACTGAGGCTGGCAGGATTATCGAGCAATGGAATGTTAAGTATGCGATCGATGCTGGCGGTTGGTCTATCAGCGAGAGACTGCTGTACTGCATCTACGTTGACATGGTGATAGTGCATGGCATGCAATACTGCCGCTGTGGGTGATGGCACCCAGGCTGTATTGGCGCCGGCACGTGGATGAGCAGCTTTCTGCTCCAGCATGTCCGCCATGCGATCGGGCATGGCCCACATGCCCTTGCCGATCTGTGCATGGCCGCGGAAGCCGCAGGCAAGTCCAACATCCACGTTATTGTCTTCGTAAGCACTGATCCAGTCGGTTCCCTTCATTTCCGTCTTCGGCACCATGGGGCCGGCTTCCATGCTGGTGTGAATCTCGTCGCCAGTGCGATCGAGAAAACCGGTGTTAATAAACACCACGCGATCGCGAGCCCTGGCAATGCAATTCTTCAACGTCAGCGTCGTTCTGCGTTCCTCGTCCATGATGCCAACTTTCATGCTATTCGCTGGAATGCCTAACATTTTTTCTACGGAAGCAAACAACTCACAGGTAAATTGCACTTCATCGGGCCCGTGCATCTTTGGCTTGACGATATAGATGCTGCCACTGCGTGAGTTGCGCAGGCGATTGAGGCCTTGCACATCGATGGCACCGATGGCGCCGGTAATGACTGCATCCATGATGCCTTCAAACACTTCATCGCCGTTGCCGTCAGTGATGGCCGGGTTGCGCATGAGATGACCGACGTTGCGTACCAGCATGAGGCTGCGACCGGGAAGCGTGAACGATTCGCCGGAGGGGGACAGGTACTCCCTGTCCTCGTGCAGGCGACGGGTCATTTCGCTGCCGCCCTTGAGAAAGCTCTCTTCCAATTCACCGGTGATCAGACCCAGCCAGTTGCGGTACACCTCGACCTTGTCTTCGGCATCCACTGCCGCCACGGAATCTTCGCAATCCTGAATCGTGGTAATCGCTGCCTCCAGGAATACGTCCTTTACCCCGGCTGGATCGCTGGCGCCGACCTCCGAAGTGGCATCGATGTGAATTTCCATGTGCAGGCGATTATTGCGCAACAGCACGAGTTCCGGGCTGTCTGGCGTACCGCGATAGCCGGCAGTCTGTTGGGTGTCCTTTAACTGGGTGGTGGTGCCGTCGCTGAGTCTGGCCTGGAGCTGGGTGTCGTGGATGGCGTAGCCAACCACATCGGCATGGCTGCCCTGCTGCAGGGGGCAGGCCTGGTCGAGAAAGTTTTTCGCGAAGGCGATGACCGCGGCACCGCGCTCAGGATTGTAGCCGCCGGCGCGTTCGAGGCCGGGAGTCTCGGCAATGGCATCGGTGCCGTAAAGCGCATCATAGAGGCTGCCCCAACGGGCGTTGGTTGCATTCAGCGCGAAGCGTGCATTCTTGACCGGCACGACCAGTTGCGGGCCAGCCTGGATTGAGATCTCACTATCCACATTGGTCGTGGTGATCTCAAAATCTTCGACTTCCTCCTGCAGGTAACCAATGTCGGTGAGGAACTGCTTATATAGTAAGGGGTCGTGTGCCTGGCCCTGCTCTCTTCGCTGCCGATGCCACTGGTCGATCTGTTGCTGCAATTCATCCCTGCGCTGCAGCAACACTTCGTTGCGCGGCGAGTAAGAGGCGATAATGGATTCGAAGTCCTGCCAGAACGCGGTGCTGTCCAGGCCAAGGACGGGCAGTAATTCAACATCAACGAACTGCTTGAGTTCGGCATCGATGTTGAGACCACCAGATTTAATGTAAGAAGTCATGGAGTCAGTCTACTGGGGAGCAAGACAGAACTCATGGAGTGATCGCCGGATCAGGGCCGAAAGCAATCAGGCCTTGGGGGGAGCCATGGGATTGTCGGGGCCATCTTCCCTGGCAGCCAGGTCGGCCATCTTCACCACGCTGTCGTGCATCTTCTCCAGGGTAGCCTGGAAGCGCTTCGCGTCTTCCTGTCCGGTGGATTTTGCAATCGCGGCATGATTGAGTTCACGAATCAGGGCAATCATGTTGTCACCCTCATCACGCAACATGGAATATTTGCGCTCATTGGGAAACAGCTTGGAGGAGAGACCCCACACACCAGCTTCCATTAACAGCACACCAATCAACGCCAGTGGCAATTGTGCTTCCACTTCCAGTGAGCCACCCAGAATGACTGCCGAGAA
>CAYTLI010000111.1:0-8840 GCA_964438455.1 uncultured Pseudohongiella sp. | reverse complement strand
CTCAAGAGCAACCAAATTTCAACAAGAGCTGACGCAGTTATTAACCGCACAAATCCGTAATTTTTTCATTTATTTTTCAACCATGTCTAATATCACTCAAGTGTCTGATATAATGAATAAATTAAAAACAATTTCCGAGAAATGGCGTAATCACCCTGTGCCCGGTGTGATAGACATGGAGTTGTGGGCGACGGACGATCAGTATAGAATCAACATGATCGCGTTGTACCTCGTGTACAAATACGATGTGAAAAAACCTCTGCCATTGCCTGTAAAATTTCGCGTTGATTCGATAAAGTCAATGCAGGCTTTCAGCAGAAAACATTTGTCTCCTCGAGAAACCGATGCTGGATTAATGCCTCCGCATTTTGATGAACGTGTTACTTTAATCATGTGCATGCAATTTTTATTTTTTTGATGTATTTTTTACTTTGATCTCATGTTTGGCAATATCCGCGGCCGTGCCTGTTAATCCACCTTTTATAACGGCTGAAATTGTTTTTCTAATACATTCTTCGTATTCTTTGTTCATGTTGATTTGGTACAACGGTTTTTTAACGGCTATTTTTTCCGCACAAGTGTAATCAGCTCTGAGTTTGAGCTCAAAAACCGTGAAAATGGCTTTGGTTCCAAGAGCTCCCGGAAATTCTCTCGCTGTAGGGAGTACAACCGTGACCCCACTGAGTATTCGGATTCCACAGCATGATATCCACATCCCGTTTTCGACGGATAAGGATGTCATAAAGTTGTACAACATCCAAAAACAGAATCAGAAAGTGAAAGAACAAGATGACCAGTACGAAAAAATTCTAAACAGCAAAGGAGAATGTTTATCCAAAGTTGCCAAAATTAAGGCTCAGATTGAAGAACTCACAGAGAGTAAGCCGAAAAGTTTTCAAGAAAAAATCAAGAAGCTGCAAGAGCAACTTAAACCATTGGAAGTACAGTTGAAAGAAGCGAACCGAAAAGGACAAGAAATAACGGATAAAACCAATGAAATCAAAAAGGTCCGGCACCCACAGCCACAATGTCCAACAATTATCACAATGGACAAGCTAAAATGTGGTCACACAAAAGCATTTGGCTCTCCTGAAATAATTTTCACGACGACCCCGTCCCCTGCTATTGTGTACGCAGGTGTAGCCGTGCTGAGCGAGAATTTTAACTACGCTGAACAAGTTGCTGACTCACAGAACAGCGAACCAAAAAAAGAAGTGATCAGTCTGTCTTTTTACAGCGAAGACAAAGAAACGCTGAATTTCCACAAAAAATTCCGGCAATATTACATTGGCTACGATCGCAGCGAGTGCGGAGATTTCTACAAGTACCTGTATGACAACCGGAACAAGTTAAGCCCGTCTTCCTTTGGCCCAGACTCGCCTCGGTACGAAAACTTTGAGTCTTTCAACGACGATGTGCATACGCAGCGCGAAACAAACAAGAACCTCAACGGTGAAAAACACAAGAGTAAATTTTTCGCTAACCCGGCCGCTGGATCCCGAACAATCGAACGCGATGCTACTATGGTCCAATGGAGAGAAACCATACGCGTTTTCTCAAAGTATGCAGATACGAAACACACGAAAAAAGAGGAAGACAAAGCTTTGTTCAACTTGTTTGTCGGAAATGTAACCAACCCCAGCATGCATTGCAGCAGAATGCTGGAAGTGTACAAAAAGTTGTTGGACAACGAAATTGTGAAGCTTCGCTTTACTCTGTTTTTTGACAAGAACGGCATAATTCCTTGGTCGCAATGCAAATTCGAGGCGGGGGATCGTTTTGTCATTCTCAAGCTTCCTGGATACTATCAAAACAAGACTGGAAACTTGGCGAGAGAGTACAAGACCGTGTTTTACCGACTTAATGATGACGAGGTGGCCGACTACGAAAAACGAGTGGCCGAAGAGAAACGACTGCAACTTAAGCGCAAAGCAGATGAGCAATTGACCAACGAAGCAAAGAAATCTCCATCAATTCAAGAGTAGTTTATTTGAAATAAATCCACGTGAAAATGACCATAACAGACAATAAAACTTGTGTTTTGAGCCCGCTTGTACTGACTTTTTGAGACATGCAGAGTATATAGACTAGAGGAAGATACAAAACAAGTAAAATAAACGCTAAATACTGGATATCTGACGTCCCGTGACGGTTTAAGTCACCGTTGTACGCATGGTACATAAGTTCCAGTACAGAGTACAGAGAAACGGTGAATAAAAACGCTATTACGCTGTCCGCTGAATCAAATCGACGCAGCGTGTACAACACTGCCGACAATACTCCAGGCACAGCGTAGAGCGCATACAGCAACATGTTTCGAAGGAAAGTGATTCTACCAAGGACCGGGCGATCGAGCTTAATAAGCTTGAAGCGAAGACGTGCACGCAAACGGAAAACTCGGAAGTCTCGTCTAAACAGAAAAATCTACGAAGCACAGACGTCAAGTGAGTGCGATGAGGAGTTTGAGACGCACGAAATGGAGATTGAGTCCTGGGAGAAAGATGACACTCCTGTGCTAAAATCCGAAGAAGAAATTAAAGACATGTACTCTCTGAAAAACGGGCTAGACGAAAACTGTCACACGGAACCTCTCGTTGAACCAGAGGAAGAGGAAGGAAATCCGTTCCAGAGTTATCTGGACAAATACAGTTATCGACACAACGACGACGGAATAGAGATAGAGATAACACTAAGTAAACTACAGCAGCTTAGAGACCGACACCCAGATTTGTACCGGAGATTCATCTGCCAGTTGTTTAACATCCCGTATCTATTCCTGAACAAAGAGCTGCCTGACCCCCCTGCTAACAAGTTCCTCATCCACTGGCCCAAAGCTATCAATGGATGCGCCAGTATAGTAGACAGTTTCAATAGAATCAGTGTGTTCATGGCTCTCACTCGTTACTTCCTTGACAAGTATGCATTCGGGAATTGGTTGTATTGTGATTTTACCAAAAACGTTCTGGTGATTCTGTTGTACTCCAAGATAGAAACAACCATCGGAAAAAAGGAGATTCACTTGTACAGAGAATGGATATCTGTGTTCTTGGATCAGAAAAACCCGATAAGCGAGCTCAACTTAGCGTGCCCGCGCCGAGTAGGAAAAACAGCCATCTTGCAGGCGTTTATGTTTGCATCGTTGTTAAGTACTCCTCGGGATTTCTACAACAAGCAGCAACTGCATGTGATGAGCACTATAAGAAAGGAGTATGCCAAACTATCGGGAACCGATTTGATAAACAATGTTCACGAGCTCGCAAACGAGTTTAGTAACAACCACGATAAGCCCCACAAGTATTGGGCACACAAAATGTCAGGAGACGCACTGTTTTTCATGATCAGAAATATCCACGATCCCTCCCAAGAAAAGAATCCACTGTACGCAATAGCTGCGCATCCTGACGCCTTTCGTTCGCTGGGGCCGATTTATGTTGAAGTAGACGAATCCATGTATATCAAAACCTCTTGTTTCGCAGCGATAGCCGGTTACAAGACGACGGGAGCCGTTATCATCAAAGTGAGCTCCATTTCTCTCGACATTTCATCGGAAGCCCGGAACCGGTTCATGTGCTCTGACAACACTGACGGGAACTTGTATTTGCTTAGGACACTTGTGTGTCAGCAGTGTATCAAACACCCGGCGACACTTGATTACTGTCCACATCTGCTGAACAACGGCGTGCCTACTAAATCACGGTCGGACGTGCACTATGACTTGCTCAACGCAGAGGACAAACGCGGGTATCGCGTGGAGAATCTCGCTCTACTGGAAGCACATGACACGCTTTTCCACGACAGGATTCTAAAAGCATTCCGGGGGCGAGTAGTGTCCAAACCGGATAAATACACTACTTACGACATCTGCGTGGCATTTGATCCTCCTAACAACTCCAAGAGCAAGTGCGCCATAGCACTGGGCATAATCACACAAAAGAAAAATATTCTAGCAGGAGTAAACTGGTATCAACGAGACGATAGCGGAGACGCTACAATGGGATTGGCGAAAGAAGCATCACAGATGGTCAAGGCTCTAGAAAAAATTATAGGAAGACGAGCAAACACAGTGATCCCTGTGCCCGAAACTCAAAACGGACACGACGCCGGCAGACGAATACATGAGTACATGCATTCCAAGCATCTGAACTATGATGCGGGGATCTACATACCGGAAAACAAAAAGTATACAAAACTGCCACGATACTTTAACTGCATTGGGGTAAACATGAACCCGCTAGCTAAAAAAACAATGATCCGGGCAGCAGTGGACGGCTTATGCGACTGGTACATATTAGATGAGCAGCACGCTCAGTTCAGCTGCTTCAAACGAGAAGTAAGCACATGGCCGCTGATGTTAGAAACAGTGTTTAATCAATTGAATATAGTAGACGTGCACAGTGCAGCCAAAGACGCCGGTATGGCTAGCATAATACTATTCGCCAATGCTAAAAAGTGTGTCATGGCTAATAACCAGATTCTCGTGAGATAACGCAATCTCGTTCAGTTTGAGTAAAACATCCGTTGTCCACTCGACGTTGACATCGAATAATGGCGGCTGACGCTACTTCAAAGACTTTTTCCACGTTTTTCTTGTCTGCTCCAAAGGTTAAGCATGTTTCCTTAGAAATTCCTAAAGTCTCTCCAACTTTAGCAGCATCTTGATTTGCGCCGCAAAAAAAGAATTTCCAGCCGTTTTCCCGCTTGTCTTTGATCAGCTGTTTCGTTTCCGGTAGTTTGTGCACACTGCAGTTTTCTTCTCCGTCGGTGAGTATGTAGATCGTGACGACCGGCTGCGTCTTCATCAGAGAAACGGCGCCTTGTGCTGCTTTCACGGACTCATGAATTGCGGTGTAAAGAGCTGTTTGTCCATCGGCTGAAACATAGCCCTTCTGCAACGGCCGAAACTGTTGAATATCACCAGACTGCACCGGTACAACATGTTCGTTGAAAAAAGACAAAACGAATCTCTTGTTTCCGCTTGATTCTTTCAACTGATCACTGAGAAACTTGTTCGCTCCATCAACGGCGGTCTCCATAACATCGCACATCGACCCACTCCGGTCAACAACAACCACGACAACGTGTTCGTCGAGTACGTGTTTCACTTCCCGCGTCCCCTTCTTCGTCATTTGCACAATTGTACCATTGGGTTCTTTAACCACAACCACGTGTTTCCCCGGAGATACAATGAATTCACAGGACAATTGATCAGGATCTTTAAATGCATTTCTTAGTTTTTCTTGCACTTCGGGTGCGTACGGTTTGAATTCAAACTTGGTTCTGTGTCCATCGCCGTCTTGCCACATCCAAGGCATGTTTGGGGAGATTGGCTGTTCTTGAAAATGACTGTGGGAGCAGTGCCAGTTTGGGAAAAGTGCTCTCCGGCTCACCAGTCGTCTGGTGGGTTCAGGATCACTCGTGCTTGCTGCAGTGGTATAGCTGTTTCATATTGTTCATTAAATTCTAGGCAGATTGTTCAGTTGTTCATGTTGGTTTTGGTGGTATAGTGAATTTATCTTATAAGATTTGTTTAATTAGGTGATATAGGTTTCATATTAATTATGTTTGATACAGTGTTTCATATTTCGCGAAACCCACAAGTTTGCCGGATAAAAAAATTTATAAGGGGGCGACAGCTTCCCTAGGGTGGCAGGGAGGGGACGCGGGTGCCATAAACACATGGGGAACAAAGGGAACAAAGGGAACAAAGAGAAAGATGGGGCAGAAAAAACGGAAGGACACTGCGTTTGTGAACGCAACGGACGCGTTCAGCCTTCGGCTGCACACGTGACGCTCCGCTACGCGGAGCGTGTATCCTGCGGATTACATTTTTTAAATCGTTCACCATGCATCTTCACACTCTCTACAAAAATATACTCACCAACCGCGGCCTCAAGCCACTTCGCGATGGCAACCCTTTCATCTGTGAACGAACCAAGCAAGAATTACGAACATTCTTTTTCTCGGTTCAACGCGCACACACAACCGGCGCGATACCTGTTGGAACCGGAAACGAAAACATCGAAATGATCGCTTGTTTGTTGGTTGAAATCACGCCGCAAAAGGGAATTGATCCCATATACTTTATGCGGTGGCTGTTTAACACATGGAGAGACACAAAGCAACGAGGCGGTGTGAATGTTTCCAACCCCCCGTTGATACCAGAACTCAGTGCGATTAAAACAACGATCGGTCGACAAATCAGAGCTAACGAATGTTCAACCGGGTGTTCGTCAATATGTAACTGTCGAGACGCCGATCTAACTTGGAGAACCGACAGCGTTGTTTTAGCCGGATCTGCCGCAGCTTCAATCACCGTGGAATCTATTGTTCCGAATGATTTCGATATAATTACAACTGATGTCAATTTGGAGAATATTTTAAGAATAGGGTTAAGGACGCTGTTTAAATATGAAAGTATCATTCAAGTTTCAGCTCAGGATTGCTCCACTGTGGGTTACGACAGCGGTATTACTGGGGTTGTTTCGTCTAAATTTTTTTTCGGACGGAAAATGTGTATAAACTGTTTAACTTTGACGAACAATCTTTCAATTAACTCGTTTATCTCACGATTCGATGTTCGAGAGTGCAAAACACTTGTACGAATCGATGGAACGATGTTTCAGTGTGGAACAATTAGACGTATGTACAGATTGCCTAAATCTAAGAAGATTCATATTGATCTCACTGCAGTGCATCCCGAGAGATTCAAAAAATACGTCGACAGGGTCGGTCTAGAAAATGTGACAATTGTTAAAGATGAAACAGTAGTATCCAATCTAAATGAGCAAAGATGGAACCAGTTGGGCAAAGGACCGTGCACATGCATAATAGATGCAAAACTGTGCGACAGACACGGGGGGATGTGGAAAAAATACGTGCATTCTAAACAACTCGTATGTCTATCGGATAGACTGCGTAACCATGGTCACAGTACGTTACATGATTTATCTTTTTCGATTTAAATACAAGGTGCATACTTTCATCACGTGACTGATAGCAAAAATAAATCCGCGGTACAAAATATAATTCAATCATTTCCCAACCCGACCAAACCAATCAAACCGCAATGGCAACCGTTGACCACATCCGCATATGCCCGAGAACCGACGCGGTGGTTGCTCTAAGACAAAGAAAAGAGTCTCCAAATGTGAAATATATCACGAGGACACTTGGAACAGAAACGACGAGTATAAATTTCGATTTTTATACAGAGTGCAACGTCTGTTTCAGTCATAATGGATTTTTTGTGGTCAAAGGCCAGCGCGGGATAGTTGATTCATACAGTGAGCGACAAGAAGTTTACCACATCGATGACGGTTTAACTACCTGTCGGCGAGTGGTGCAGTTGTCTGATAAAGATGGTAGAATTCTCGCGGTTGAGTGTGTCAACAGAGCTGTCGTCCTGTTGATTCAATATCACATCAGTGGCAATAGGGTACGTCACTGCTTGTATATATACCACGAGACTACATTTCTAACAAATCTGGTAATTACGGACAACCTTCTGCAAAATCACTTGGCACACTTTCCTCAGAGACATTCAGTGCATTTAGCTAGTGTGAAAACATACAACCCGATAAACATGGTTTTTCACGACAAACCGAAAAAACTGTACATAACCGATTCAACCGGAATTTACGAGTTCGACACTCGCGAATTTCGTTTCCCTCATAGGGTTAGTCTCACAAACAACTTCAAACCGGTAAAAAAAATTAAGAACATTGTTCTGGATCCTGTTTCCGGAAACATGATTGCTAGTGATTATTACTTTGATATCTACGACGTGGATTTGCACGACATGAATTGTTTCGACGTGAATTTGCATGGGTTCAGCTACAAGACGTACCGAAACAGTCTAAGAAATTTAACACAGACCAGTGCATTTGGCATAAACTCTCTCGGCGAGTTGGTCACGGCTTCCAGATGCGGAAAAATAATCACGCTGCCGTCGAGGACACTGCAGACCCTAGCAGGAGACACTGTATCAGTCACATGGGAGCAGATACTATCAGAATCGCTTGTGACTACTGTAGCCGATAAACTAGGTGAACTACCAGAAGATATCTTTCTTATCGGGTCAGTTATAATGTTCCAACCGACCGTAACCGTAACCGTGACTCTGGGAGAAGAGACAAAGCAGTGTGAACTCGCTACCGCATGCAGCCGCGAAGACGAAGACGGGACATTCGATTTTACTTGTGTTGAATACGCGATTAGAAAGATTGCACGGATGTTTATGGTGCAGGATGTTGATTTATTCAAAAATGGAAAGAAGCTTGTATACGATCAAAATATCTCTGATGTGTTGTGTGATAAAGACAAAATACTCGCTGTATCACTGAGACATGATTAAAGTTTATTAAAAATGTTAATTTATTGGTCAAAATATATTAAAAATATTAACCGACTAGCCGGAGATATACACACAGCTTTGGGCATTTGGAAAAACAGTCAGCTCCAAGCTTCTCGACTGTTATAGGCATACTCACTTTAGTCAGATTTCCACAATTGCAAAATGCATTTAAATCGATGCTCAGCAATGTATCAGAGAGATCAACATCTGTAAGAGCTTGGCAATCCATAAATGTAGATTGATCTATTCTTGTGACGCAAGTGCTCGTGAGATCCACCGTTGTCAACCCTGTTCTCGTAAAAGCCTGGTATCCAATGTATTCCAGAGACGCCGGAAAATTTATTGAAGTCAAACTCAGACAACTTGAAAATGCATGATACCTTATGCGGGTTACCGTCGACGGAAGTTTCACTTGCTTCCACCTTGCAGGTTCTCTCATCTGAATAGAAAGTATCGGAAACGGTCCTACATAATCAACTCCTTCTGG
>CAYTLI010000110.1:0-8887 GCA_964438455.1 uncultured Pseudohongiella sp. | reverse complement strand
CAGGTTGCCTGGGGCGCCTGGGATCGCCCGGTAGACAGCAACTGGATTGCCGTGCAGCAGATTGAGAATGATCTGGTTCGAATCAGCACAGATCAGTTCTTCGCCGACATCAACGCCAGCTCAATCGCCGATATGAGCGGCAGCTATGCCTACCGAACCGGACTCGCTTCCTCTTTCATCGGCAGCGGCAGTGCTGGTGACGTCAGCAGCCTGATCGCCCAGATGAACGTGGACTTCGACACGGGCATCATCGATGGCGGCAACCTGCAGGTGTTGGCAGGAAACCAGACCTGGTCAGTGAACTTCGATGGACTGATCGACAACGGCATGGTGGAACTGAACCCGATTACCGGTCAGTTGATGGATGCAACAGGCATACTAAGCAACCAGATTGAGGCGAACCTGGGTGGCGCCTTCACCGGCCCCAACGCGGATGCTTTCGTAGGCGGCTTCGACCTGATCGATTCGATTAACGAGCTGAACTACGTGGAAGGTCTGTACACTATCGAACGCTAAGCTGGTAATTCAAAAATGAAGGCCGTCCTGCGTGCAGGGCGGCCTTTTTTATTGCGTGCATATCTTCTTCAAGCAGATAACTGGAAGGTGATTACAAATCCCATCATAATCCTCCTCTTTGTCGTACAAACGGAATGTCATGAGCGAGCCAGAAATTAAAAGCATCCCCCTGGACTTTCAACGCATTGAAGAAGACGAGATGCGTCAGCGGGCTGAGAGTTTCTATCAGCGGATCAGGACCAGACGCACAGTAAGAGATTACTCAGCAGAACCTGTCCCCAGGGATGTCATTGAGAACTGCCTGTCGGCAGCGGGAACGGCTCCCAGTGGCGCCAATCGACAACCATGGCATTTCGCAGTAGTCAGTGACCCGGAAATAAAGAAGCAGATTCGCATCGGTGCGGAAGAAGAAGAAAGAGAATTCTACACCTCACGCGCACCCCAGGACTGGCTCGACGCGCTTGCCCCACTGGGGACTGACGCAAACAAACCGTTCCTGGAAACCGCACCCTACCTGATCGTGATCTTTGGCGAGAAGTTCAGCCACGATGATCAGGGCAAGAAGCAGAAGAACTACTATGTACAGGAGTCTGTTGGTATCGCCACGGGGTTTCTTATTGCGGCCTTACATAATGCCGGGCTCGCCACCCTCACCCACACGCCGGCCCCAATGAAGTTTCTCAACAAGATTCTTGGCCGTCCAGATACGGAAAAACCGGTAATGATCCTGGTTGTCGGCTATCCCACCACTGATGCAAAAGTGCCGGATATTGAGCGGAAATCTCTCGATCGCTTTACCAGCTTTCATGACGCAAAGTAGCATTCCAGGCGCATAGCCTGACCTGTTCTCACTGCCCCTGGTCACATCTGCTGTAAACAAGCACAAAAAAACCCGACCGCTTGCGCGATCGGGTTCTTGTCTGGCAAGCAATCCTTACTGAGGAGGATTGCCGATTGGCGTACCCGGTCTGCGGAATTCACCGTATAGATACTCCTCGGCAAACTCGGCACACTTAAACTCCAGCAACTGATAATTCTCAGCTACATGGCGATAGAGCGGCAGGCTGACAGTCCAGGGCTGGGTGAATGTATTGGGATCTGTAATCGTTGCTTCGTATTGCACATGGTTCGGGCCGATTGGCGTCCAGCGCTCCTCCACAACCATTTCCCAGCTATGATGGTTTCCGGCGCGGTCAAACCAGGTGTCAGGCATCTGCCCTGTAACGCTTACCACGAGTGTGTCTCCTTCCCAGTGTGCATTAGAGTGACCCATCCAGGCATCAACCTGAGACACGATTTCTGGCTGATCCACGTAGAGAATTCGATTCGCTTCCGCAAATTCATACGCAATCAGGATTACATCGCTGGATTGCACAATCTGGAAAGGGAAAGGCAGGTAGTTCGCTCTGGGCACACCAGGCATATAACACTTGGTCAGTGGATCATTGTCGATGGCATTGACACGATTCTCGTCACGCACGCGGCGGGCGGCTTCCGTGTAGGGAATGCTTCCGCCTTCCACGATGCCCTGACTACCAGGTATCGCTGACAGTGCGCCCATCTGCCCCGGATGAGGTCCGTAAGCGGCCGCATGGGGCTCAATGTCATAGTGAGCCTTTGTCATCGCCTGCCAGATACCGCTGAAATCTGGTTTTCCATCAGGTGTGCGTGGAAATTCATCCAGCGGTTGTGCGTTTGCTGCGCCTGCAATGACCAGAGCAAAAAGAGTGACTAAAAATTGCTTGCTTGAAAATTTCATTACTAACCCTTGCTTGATACAAATACTTATTCTGTAAATCCGTTGTGAAATCTATTCAGATTCTTCTGCGGCACGCATTTCTTCCATGCGCTCTCCACGCAGGATATTTACCATCCCGTAGTTACCTTCATGGCAACCGTACTCATAGAGCTGTCCTGCAACTTTAGTCATGGGCATGGTCGCGGAAATCTTGTCAGTGAAAGTGGCAGGATCTTCCAATGTCCACTCATATTGAATGGTGTACGGCCCGGTACGGGTGAACTTTTCTGTTAGCGTCTTCTCTCGCGCATCACCGTAACGACTGAAACTCGGCGCATAACGGGTAAAACCATAAGTCTGCACAACCAGAGTGTCGCCATCATAATATCCACGGGAATCACCCGACCACTGGCGAATATTGTCATCCAGCAAGGGCCGGTCATCGAGCGGCACGATCCGCGCATCATGTACCATCTCGGTCATGATCACCGCGTGATCCTTGTTCTGGAAGATCTGCAGGTTGGCGTTGTAACCGCCGCCCATAATGGGTGGGCCGGCATTGAATCCAATCAGGCAACGCTCAGACAGCCCACGGTCTTCCGGCCCGTCCTTACCGATTCCACCAAAGACAGCCAGAACAGGCCTGTCTCCTTCCACATCTGGTCCCAGATTGGCGGTATGCACCGCCGCGCCTTCCACGCGCGTCGGCAACTGACCATCAAGGGGATAAATGATGCGAGAGGTACGGGTGTTTTCTCCGATAGCCGCCGTTTCGTACCAGAAATTGTTATAGCCCCCGGTGCTCGCCGCACCAGCGGGTGGTGCTTCCGGATTGGTCACCAGTTCTGCCTCGGCCGCATCTGCTGCCGCTGCCCGTTGTGCAGCACGAACGCGATTTGTTTCGAGTTCTTCCTGGGTCAGGAATTCCCGGGTACCGTATCGTGATGGTCTTTCCAGCGGAGTGCTGGAATTGAAATTCCATACGCCCTGAAGATCCGGCTGACCCCATTCTGTCCTGGGAACCTCATAGTCTTCCGCCGCCGTGCTAATGGCCGAAGCCAAACAGATGACGGGCAATGAAATGAGTGCAATTCTGGGTATCTTGATCACGTGTATCGAGCTCCCTAAACGATTAGGTATGGAGGCGTTAACTTAGAGCTTTGATAGTTAATAATCAACAGAATACGCCTACTTGCGGGTGAAACGGGTTAACAGGCTCGAAGTGTCCCAACGCCCGCCTCCCATCTGCTGTACCTCAGCATAGAATTCGTCCACCAGGCTCGCCACAGGCAACTCTGCGCCATTTCTCTTGGCCTCTGCCATGGCTATGCCGAGATCCTTGCGCATCCAGTCCACGGCAAAACCAAATTCATACTCATCATTGAGCATGGTCTTATAGCGATTCTCCATTTGCCACGATCCGGCAGCGCCCTTGGAGATGGTCTCGATTAATGCCTCACCATCGAGGCCCGCCTTCATAGCGAAATTCAGGCCTTCCGCCAGTCCCTGCACAACACCAGCAATACATATCTGATTCACCATTTTTGCCAATTGCCCGTTACCTGCCGGACCCAACAGCTTGTTAAAACGCGAGTAACTGTCGATTACAGATTTGGCTGCGTTGTAGCTTGCTTCATCACCACCGATCATCACCGTCAGGGCAGCATTTTCAGCTCCAGCCTGGCCACCAGAAACCGGCGCATCGAGAAATTGCTTGCCCTGCCCTGCGGCGGCAGCATACAACTCCCGGGCCAGCTCGGCAGATGCGGTCGTGTGATCGATAAGGATTGCGCCCTCTTTCATTGCCGAGAGCACACCGTCTTCACCCAGCACAACCTGCCTGACATCATCGTCATTGCCAACGCATACCAAGACGACATCGCATTCCCTGGCCGCCTGTCCGGGGGTAGGTGCCATGTCTCCCCCATATTCAGCGCACCATTTCTCCGCTTTCGCCTGGGTTCGGTTATAGACACAAACATCCATGCCTGCATTCTTGACGTGACCTGCCATGGGATAACCCATTACCCCAAGGCCGATAAAAGCGACTCTCATAATTACTCCTTAACGCCGACTATCTTTGAAAAATTGTTTTCCCGCGCGCAATCGTCTCGATGATCGGAATTTCCGCAAGCTCGCCCGGATCGACGTCCAGCGGATTGCTGGCGAGAATCACCAGGTCTGCCCGCTTGCCGACCGAGATACTGCCCTTCTCATCCTCTTCGAAATACTGAAAGGCAGCCCCCTGGGTTACTGCCCATAGTGCTTCCATCACAGAAATTCTCTGGTCCGGACCCAGCACGTGCCCCGAGCGGGTCTCGCGGGTTACAGTGATCTCCACCAGTCGCATGATATCCGGTGGCACGATTGGTGAATCATTATGAATAGTAAATGGAATATTGCGTTCGATGCTGGCGCGCGCAGGTGAGATGAAACTGGCCCGGTCATCGCCGAAACTCAAGCGATGCCAGTCGCCCCAAAAAAAAGGATGCACGGAATAGAATGAAGGCACGATGCCAAGTTGTGCAACGCGATCCAGCTGGTCTTCGCGAATCAGCTGGGCGTGAATAATCACTGACCGGTGGTCAGGCAAGGGCTTTCCAGACACCGCTTCGGCAACGCCATCGATCATCAGCTCGATTGCCGCATCACCGTTGGCATGAGCCAGCACAGGTACGCCACGATCAATCAGCGGGCCGATTCGTCTGCGCCATGCCTGCGGGTCATAGGAAGGATAGGCGACATAATCTGCTTCCGTTCCGGGCGGTCCTTCGTCGTAAGCTTGTGACATCCAGGCAGTGCGGCCCTGGGGAGAACCGTCGAGAGTGAATTTCACACCCCCGTTTCTAACTCCACCGATGTACTCCGAATCGCTAACCACAGTCGCCAGCTCTGCATCATTGAGGGGATTGCCCATCACGAAGGTGACAATGTCGGCCGCAAATGGTTCTGTACGCGCCTCCTCTTTCAGCAGCTCCACATATCCCGGGCTGACATTGCTGTCCTGGATGGTGGTTATGCCATAACCAGCGTAGATATTGACCGCTTCCCTGCGCAGCTCGCTCTGTCGCTGCGGGGTCAACAGCTGTCCCGCACCTGGAAACAGGGCAAGTGCTGTTTCTTCCATAACCCCGTCGGGTTCGTTTGAGCCATTGCGTCGTCGAATTATGCCCCCGGCCGGATCGGCAGTGTTTGCACCGATGCCCGCATTGGCAAGCGCCATGGAATTCGCAGCCAACAAATGGCCCGAAACGTGACGCACGATAATTGGGTGACTGGTGCTGGCGCTATCAAGGTCATCACGATTTGGGTGTCTCTGCTCGGCCAACAGGGAATCATCATAGCCATAGCCATAAATCAATTGGCCGGGTGGAATCTGCTGTTGTTCGATGCGCTGGCGAATCTTGCGCACGATATCGTCCACGTTGGTCACGTCACCTACCGGTGGCGAAGACAGGTCGAGCATATCCACGTAACGGGACAGCGCAGAAAAGTGACCATGGGCGTCGATGAAGCCAGGTAGCAATGCCTGCTCACCCAGCTCTACGATCCTGGTGTTATCACCACTGTGCTCAAGAACCGATTGCCGGCCCCCAACCGCGATTATGCGATCACCGCGCACTGCGACTGCGGTAGCGCTCCTGTCATCCATGGTGAGAATGTGATCGCCGAGAAAGATCAGGTCAGCATCCTGGGCAATTGCTGCAGAACCGCCGAGAGTGCAGAACACGGAAGCCGTTAACCCGGCCAGGAAGTGGTTAAGCGTTATTTTCATTATTCTTCTCTTTATTCTTCTTTTCACTCTGGCTCTTCACTCAGGGTCTCGACATCGCAGGCGACATTTCATTGCCGCGCGTTTCCCTAGTAGCGGGAAAGGTCGGAACGCCAATCCTGTTGCAGCAACATTACCAATTCATCCATGGACTGGAAGCGCTCATCGGGTTGCTTGGCCAGACACTTCATTGCGATATCGTTGAGCAGACGCGGCACTTTTACTTTTGCCACTTCAGCCGGCTCAGGTGGCGTATCGGATTGCACCGACTCCAACACCTCATGCATCTTTTCGCCGCTGGCCGGCGTTTCTCCACAGAGAATCTCGTACAGCACGGCACCCAGGCTGTAGATGTCCGTGCGATGATCGATAGAAGGATCTTTTTGTATCTGTTCAGGCGACATGTAATGCACCGTACCCTGAACCGCACCCTGACCGGTTAAGGTCAAGTCTTCAATCGGTGCAGGCTTGGACTCTCCATCCTCCTTGCTACTGCCATCCGGATGCCAGACTTTGGCCAGACCCCAGTCTAGCAGCAACACTTCACCGTAGGGTCCGGCGAGAATGTTTTCCGGTTTGATGTCGCGATGAGCAACACCGTGGCTGTGGGCATAGACCAGACAATTGCTAACCTGCATGACCAGTTCGACCAACTGGGTCAGGTCATAGCGCTCCCGGTAATCGAGCAGTTCGCGCAGGGTGTAACCGTGCACGAGCTTCATGGTGAAATATGGATTGCCACGCCCATCGCGACCAAGCTCATAGGTCGGGATAGTATTTGGATGCTGCAGCATCGCGGAAACACGCGCTTCACGAATCAACCGCTTTTGTTCAATCTCATCGTCGGCAAACTCTGGTTTCAGAGTCTTGTAACAAATGAAGCGCGATAGATGTAGATCCTTGCAGGATTTGATCAGGGATTTACCACCGGTCGCAATGGTGCTGAAGAAAGCATAGCGCGTACGCTGATCAATCTTCTCAGGTAACGGCTTGTCAGTCTCATCGAGGAAAACCGAGCTATATTCCTTGGGCGGTTCGGGAAAATCCAGCATGCAATAATTCCAGGTGCGTTCGTACGTCCTTGTGTTCCGGGCTACTCAACAGAGGCAGAAGGTAGCATTGTACTGGCCCGGGATGCCATGCCAAAGCTTGCGGTCCGCGCCAGCGTAGAATTACACGTATAATGTGTGGCGTTTCACAAGGGAAGAATCATGTCAGCCGACGCACAAGGAAGAATTGTAGAGACCGAGTTTCACGTTCGCTACGCAGAAACCGATGCCATGGGTGTCGTACACCACGCCACCTACCTGGTCTATTTCGAGGAGGGTCGTAGCGAATATATGCGAGCCATTGGCAGCAATTACGCGGATATCGAAGCCAGCGGCTTTCAGCTGCCAGTGACGGAAGCAGAGGTTCGCTTCGTCCGCGGCAGGCGTTACGGTGATAGGGTGAAGATTCGCACCTGGATTGCTGAAAATCGCAGTCGGCGGGTGACATTTGCCTATGAAGTCATCGCCCCTGAAAGTGGCGAGTTGCTGGTCAGCGGCCAGACCAGGCATATCTGGACGGATCTGGAAGGCAAAGTTGTGCGGGTGCCAGAAGCCTGGCAGGTGCTGTTTACAGACAGCTGAGCACAGCTGGATTCGTTGGATCAGCAGCTGTAAGCGGGCGCGCTACCGCCAGCCGCCTTTATCCGATCAAATAAATGTCTTATATTTCATATAGTTATAAATATTTCGAAGGATGGGTGTACAAATTTTGTGCAGCAAGCCACATCCTGGCATGCCCAACGCACGCAAGCGGTGCCAGACAGGCAAATTCAGTCTACAATCCCCTATTTATGCGGTTTGCATGGGGCGCTCTGGCTGTACTGGCAGCTGCTGTCCCGTTAATATCAATGCATAATATTCTTAAGCCGGTTTCCGCATTCGCCGGCGGTAGTGACGATGAAAGAACACCTGGACAAGGTTAAATTCGCAGCAACCAAGGCCCTCACCCGCTTGTTGATAAAGGCCCTGGACGACGCACGCCTGCAGATTGAAGCCCAGGCCATGCGTTTCGTCGGCGCCAAGCTGCCGCCAATTGCGGAAGAATCTCCCGGTATCACCGAGCGGTTCACGACCAATGCCCACAACTACTTCGACGAGCTCACCACGCTCGTGGTCAAAGACGAAGAAATCGAGCCAGACAGCTATGACAACCTCAGCCTGGTAGATCATGACTACCTGGAAGCCATGATCGCGATGGAAGGCATGGTGAAGCAACTGCGCGATAAAGAAATCAAAGGCATGCGCAGCTTTCTCACCCGTCTGGAAACCATGTTTCCAAATATCAAAATCGACGAAACCAACAATCCCCTGGATCCGGAACAGATTGGTGACTGTTTTAACGAAGCCATCAAGCCTCTGGGATTCAAGGCGCATTACCTGTTGACCATCTATCGGGAATTCAACAAGACAGTATTTGGTAACTACGACGACATCATCGGTGAAGCGAATGATGTGCTGGTGGATCTCGGCGTCCTTCCGGAACTGGACATCGATGCGGAAGAGCGCGCCAAGCGCAAGAAACTTCGTGAACAAGCTCGTGCGCAACTTGCTGAAGAACAGAAAGCCAAAGAGGAAGAAGAAAAGGCTGCACTCGCGGCGCGCATGAAGCGCAAGCCGAGAGCACCGGTCGCAGATGCAGCGGCAGAAAGTGCAGCTCCACAGCAAGCTCAGGCAGAAATGTTTGCCATGATGCAGACCCTGGTGCAGAGCCTCGCTAACAATCAGGCAGCTGGTATGTCAGCCACTGCTGGCGCCACTATCGCTGATGGCAACCTTGCAGCGGAACAGGAAGATCTGCGTCGGCGCCGATTC
>CAYTLI010000109.1:772-8908 GCA_964438455.1 uncultured Pseudohongiella sp. | reverse complement strand
CGGCGAGGGCGGAGAAGGACCGAGCCTGAAACGACCGGACCTGGTGCATGCCCCCGATGATGAAACCCTGGTCTCTATCATCGTTGGCGGCATACCCGGCACTGGCATGCCGGGTTCGAGGCAGCTTCGTGGTGAAGACGGGCCGGATGTCGCCGCCTACGTGCGCAGCCTCGGTCAGCTGCCGCCGGAAGTAATGCCCGGCGATCCTGCTGCAGGAGAAATCGTCTACAACACTGCTGGAAACTGTGCCAGTTGTCACATTATCAACGGTGTGGGCATCGGCATTGGTCCGGAGCTCAGCAAGGTAGGCCAGCGGCGCAATCTGGAGTACCTGCGCCGCTCGGTAATCAGCCCCGAGGCTGACCAGCCAAAGCTGGTAGATCGCTTTCGCGGATCATTGAATGCCTTCCTCACCGTGCGCATTGTTTCGGAGTATGGCGTCTATGAAGGCATGCGGGTGAACGAAGACGCCTTCACTGTGCAGATGCGGGATCTCGCGGGTGACTACTATTCATTCGTAAAGAAAGACCTCATCAGTTATGAAAAAGCACTGGGGCACTCATTCATGCCAGGCTATAGCGCAGTGCTGGATGCACAGCAGATTGACGATGTGGTTTCTTATCTGATGAGCCTGCGCTAGAGGATGCAAACTATGAATAAACACTCACTCGCATTATTTGTGTTCTCCCTGCTGGCAATGGCAAGCCACGCGGATGTACCTTACTCGGCCCTGCTCGCCGATGAGAGTAACGGTGCGGACTGGTTGTCCTATTCCGGCGGCTACAGATCTGAGCGCTTTTCCCCGCTAAGCCAGGTCAACACCAATAACGTGGATCAGCTTAAAGTCATCTGGGCCTACCAGATGCAACCAACAGGGATTAGCGGTGCGGCATTGCAGGAATCCACACCACTCGTGCATGAGGGCATTATGTACCTCACCGAATCTCCCAGCAGCGTGACCGCACTGGATGCCCGCAGCGGGCGCATGCTGTGGCATTTCGTCCCCGATATCAGCAACGATGTGTTGAACATCGGCTTTCCCCGCATCAATCGCGGGGCTGCGCTGCTCAATGACAAGATCTATGTAGCCACTCTCGACGGCAGGCTGTTCGCTCTTGATGCTGCGACCGGTGCCGTGCGCTGGGAAACCCACGTGGCAGATAATGCCCTGGGTTTTTCACTGACCCTGGCGCCGCTGGCGCTGGAAGACAAGATCATCGTCGGTGTCAGTGGTGCCGAAGCTGGTGTACGGGCATTCATCGATGCTTATGATGCTGAGACCGGAGCCCAGGTCTGGCGTACCTATACCATCCCCGCACCGGGTGAGCCTGGCAGTGAAACCTGGCAGGGTGACGACTGGCAAACCGGTGGCGGCTCAACCTGGCTCACCGGGTCCTATGATCCGGAACTCGACTTGCTGTACTGGACAACCGGTAATCCCGCGCCGGACTGGAATGGTGATGTGCGCCCCGGTGACAACTTGTTTACCTGCGCCGTGTTGGCACTGGACCCTGACACCGGCGAGATGCAATGGCACTTCCAGTTCACACCCCATGACACCCACGACTGGGACGCAAACCAGATTCCAGTTTTAGTCGATGGCGAGTTCCAGGGCAGTGAACGCAAGTTGCTTGCACTGGCTAATCGCAATGCCTTCTACTACCTACTCGATCGGGAAACCGGTGAATTCCTGTTAGGCGAAGAATACTCCTTCCAGACCTGGGCCGAGGGTATCGACGACAATGGCCGCCCTATCGTCATTCCTAACACCGATCCTACGCGAGAAGGCAACCTGGTCTGGCCCAGCCTGCAGGGTGCCACAAACTGGTTTTCACCTTCCTACAACAGGAACACCCAGCAGCTGTTTGTACCCAACCGGCGTATGGGCGCAATCTACTTCAAAGCCGACGCGGAATATGAACCCGGCATGCCATTTCTCGGTGGTGGCGAACAACCACTGGACGGGGATGATGCCAGCGGTGCAATCGTGGCGCTTGATGTCATGACCGGCATGCAGCAATGGGAATTTGAGTTGCAGACACCACTTTGGTCAGGCGTCATGGCCACTGCGGGTGGGCTAGTGTTTGGTTCCAGCAACGAAGGCAATTTCTTCGCGTTGGATGCTGAGGATGGTGACCCGCTTTGGTTCTTCAACACTGGCGCCCATATCCGCACTAACCCCATGGGCTTCTCGGTTGATGGCAACCAGCGTGTCGCCATCATCGGCGGCCAGACCCTGTTTGTCTTTGGACTCGAATGAAACCTCGACGAATGTGTTGAAAATTCATTTATCCTGACAATCTAACAACAACACCAAGAAACCAGAACCATGAACTCTGCCGAACCTACCGAAAATGACATCATCGTCGAAGCATGGAACACCGTGCTGTTCGACAAATTCAAGCGCTTCAAGCATCTGCTGGTAGATGGATTGAGCAATCACAGCGATGCATTCCTGTCGCGAACGCCACATCCACCCGGCTCCAGTGTGATCGATATCGGCTGTGGTTTTGGAGATACCACGCTGCGCCTGGCAAAAATGGTTGGACCGCGAGGCAGAGCCTGTGGCGTCGACTGTGCTGAGAACTTCATTGCCGAGTGCAACAAGGCAAAAGCCGAACAGAATATCGACAATGCCGATTTTCTGGTTGCCGATGTACAGTTCGAAAACATGGGCGGACCTTACGACTACGCATTCGGTCGTTTCGGTACCATGTTTTTCAATCTGCCCGGCGCTGCCATGAACAACATTCGCAAGCATCTGCGTCCCGGCGGCAGACTCGACATGATCGTGTGGCGCAAGCGGGAAGACAATCCGTGGTTGCACGAGGCTGAATGCCGGGTGAGGGAAATTGTTCCGGTAGTAGATCACAATGAAACCGACCAGGTGCACTGCGGTCCTGGCCCCTTCTCCATGTCGGGCCCTGACATGGTCAGCAGCATGCTGGTGAGTGTAGGATTTGAGAACGTGACCTTTGAGCGTTTCGATGCAGACATCTGCATCGGCAGAGACGTAGACGAGGCGATTCGGTTTGCCATGGCACTCGGCCCCGCCGGGGAGATTATCAGGCTCGCTGGTGATGAGGGTATTGCCCGAACTGACGAGGTTGTTGCTGCGCTGACGGAGGTAATGAGCAACTACGCACGGGATGATGGTGTTTGGGCTCCTTCGAGCACCTGGTTCGTTTCTGCAACCAACCCCGCCTGACTAGTAGCTCAGAATAGTAACTGCCGCCACCAGGAAAATTGCAATAGGCGCCAGGTATCTCATGACTGTGTGCCAGCAACGGTAGCCCAGTGAGTTTCCCATACCCAGCTCGTCTTGAGTAGCTTCCTTTGAAATCACCCAACCAACAAAAATGGCAATCAGGAAAGCGCTTAGCAGGATCAGGTTATTCACTACGAAGAAATCGATGATGCGAAATATAGTCGCGCCCTCAAACCAGGGAATGAAGTTCAATGGCGTGAAGTCGGACCAGATGTTGTGAGAGAACACCGAACCGAGGCCGATTAGCCAGGCCAGGCCACCAGCATACAGCGTCATCCTGCCACGAGTTGCACCGGGTTTCTCCACCAGTCGCGACACGGTGGATTCCAGCATCGAGATCGATGTACTGAGTGCCGCAAATAACACCAGCAACAGAAACAGGGTACCGATCAAGGCGCCACCAGGCATCTGCCCCAGAGCCACAGGCAAGGTGACAAACAGCAGTCCAGGACCGGCAGCTGGCTCCAGGGCGAATGCAAAAACGATTGGGAAAATGGCCAGACCCGCCAGCATATCCACCGAAACATTGGCGCCTGCTATGGCGAAGGCAGAACGGGGAATGGACGCCTGTTTATCCAGGTAACTGCCGTAGTTAATGATGCCTCCACCACCAACACTCAGGGAGAAGAACGCCTGCCCCAATGCCAGTAACACAACATCATTATCCACGCGGCTGAAGTCGGGTACGAACATGAATCTCAGGGCAGCACCAAAGTCGCCGGCGAAGGCCGCATAGATCACCAGGATCAATAAGATGATAAACAGCGCGGGCATCATTACCTTCACCGTTTTCTCCAGGCCATTCTGCACACCGCGAGCAACGATCAACATGGTCATGGCCATGAACACCCCGTGCCAGAACGTCATACCAAATACTGAAGCCTGCACTTCATCGAATAGTGCGACAGACTCCTCGGCGGTGATACCTGAAAAAGCACCGGACAGAGAGATGGGCAGGTAGGCCAGCACCCAGCCAGCCACAACGCTGAAAAAGGTTAGTGCCAGGAAGGCGATGGTGATTGCGATCCAGCCAAGGAACTTCCAGTTCTCGCTTTTCCCCTCCGCGAGCGCAAGTGCACGGGTACTGCCGGCAGGACTATGGCCACCCCTGCGTCCTATGGCGATCATCGCTATCACGCAAGGGATACCAAGAAAGATGATGAACAGGAAATAAAAGAAGATGAAGGCGCCGCCGCCGTTCTCACCGGCCATGAAAGTAAATCGCCAGATGTTACCCAGGCCAACGGCACTACCCATGGCCGCCAGGATGAAACCCCAGCGGGAGGCAAACTTCACACCTGATTCAGCCACGCCCTCTACCCCTTCTTCTTATTATTCTTGTTTCTATATACAGGCAAATGTTTTCGGGTTGTTACAAGCCAAACACTTTCTTTGCGTTCAGGTGCCTGATCGCCTCACAATCCTTATCGGACAAGGCGGCAGTGTTGGCCTTGGCGCCCTTGATGTCGAATACCTGGTGCGGCCAGTCGGTGCCGAACATCACACGGTCACTACCAACGATAGATATCAAATAGTTCAGCGCACGCGGGTCGTAGGTGATGCAGTCATAGTAGATATGGCGCAGATAGTCAGTGGGCTTGCGCTGCATCTTCCTGCGCTGGGGCAATTCCACTTCGTCGCCCTTCTCGAAGCGGCCAACCAGAAATGAAAGTGCCGCACCACCATGAGAGGCAATCATCTTCAGGTTGGGATACTTGTCGAAGAAGCCATCGAAGATCATGCGGGTAATTGCCAGGGTGGTATCGAACATGAAGCCGACAGACCAGCTCAGGTCAAAATCGCCCATGTCCATGACCTTGGCACCGGGGGGATCGGTAGGATGCAACAGCACCGGCAAGCCGCGATCATCGATCGCCTGCCAGATTGGTGCAAAGAACTCATCGTTCAGGCTCATGCCGTCAATGTTGGCCAGCACCATGACACCGACTGCCCCATTGGCACAGCTGCGTTCCAACTCTTCGACCGCCTTGTCCGGGTACTGCCAGGGCAAGGAAGTGAACCAGCGGATGCGATCCGGAAAGGTGCTTTGCGCTTCGGCCATGGTGTCGTTGGACTCACGCGCCGCCATGCAGCTCACCTCTTCTGTGCCCCAATACACATTGGGGCAGGTCAGAGAGACTATGGAGATATCGATATCCGATTCATCCATCATCTTCACGCGCAGGTCATAGTCGAAATGCCCGGGTTGCGGAAAAGCCACCGGCGTTTCGCCGCGATAAATTTCCTCATGACCGTCAGGGCGTATCTTGATGTGGTAATCGCCACCCTGCTCTTTCAGAATTTCGAGCCAGCGGCGGGTATAGGCGTGGGTGTGTACGTCGATAATCATGGGCGCAGGGTAGCATGATCGGGAAGCGCTGATAAAAGAATCTGGGCAATATTCTCTTTCCAGATGCCCCATGAATTCCCCTAGACCCGGAAGCTCAAGGATGCCACTATTCTGCAAACCGACTCTACAGAATAACAACAAGGGTGCACCACCATGAAACGACCAGCGCTGCTACTCTCTATCCTCTTCTTCGCCAGCTCTTCCATCCTGGCCAAAGATGCTCTATTCGTTGGCAATAGTTTCACCTACGGCTGGGGCTCTCCGGTGCGCCACTACAGACCGGATTCTGTGACCGACCTGAACAGCGAAGGCGTCGGCGGTGTGCCGGCTCTGTTCAAGTCATTCGTGGACCAGGCAGGCCTGGACTACGACGTCTATCTGGAAACCCGCGGCGGCGTCGGCCTGGACTTTCACCTTGAAAACAAGCTCGGCGTCATCGGTCGCAGGCCCTGGGACCAGGTGGTATTGCAAAGCTACAGCACGCTCGATGCAGACGCGCCCGGCAATCCAGCCAAACTGATTGGCACCAGCACCCAGTTTGCCGAGTTCCTTCGCGAAAGAAATCCCGAAGTGGAAATCTTTCTATCTGCAACCTGGTCCAGACCTGATCAGACCTATCTGCCGGACCGTCCCTGGACCGGACAGCCCATCGAGCAGATGGCTATCGATGTCAGGGCAGGCTATGACGAAGCTGCGGCTGCCACCGGCACCATCGTTAATGGCATAGGCGAAGCCTGGAATCGGGCTATCGCAATGGGTCTTGCAGACCCTAATCCCTATGACGGCATCGACGCGGAAAAGATCGATCTGTGGAGTTACGACCACTACCACGGCAGTGCCTATGGCTACTATCTCGAAGCGCTTGTTGTGTTCGGCAATCTCACCGGACTCGATCCCCGCTCCCTGGGCGAGAACGAGTGTTCGGGTTATGAGTTGGGCATGTCCCGGGACCAGGTGAAGATGTTGCAACAGGCAGCTTATGATCAGCTCGCCAGCGACGGCAGGGTAGAAGCGAATCCACTGGAACTACCAAGGCGCGTCGCTTCGCAAAGGTGCAACTAACAAACCCGAACCGCCAGAAGCTACAATTCAGCTTCCGCGATTTACTTTCTGTGTGGCAAAAAGAAGCGCGGTAAGCAAGAAGCTTGCCGCGCCTATCACGGCCAGCGTTATTGTGCGCCCAAACAATGACAGACCTGTCATTGCCAATAGAAGAATAACAAAGATAATCAGCAGCCCGCCCCATAGCGACCCTTTCCTGATATCTTCTCGCCAGTCGCTGCGAAACCCTCTAATTGAACTGCCAAGCTCACCCAACCACGGTATCAATCCGATGACTATTACCATCAACGGCCACCAGACGTTGAATAACACAAGAGTGCCTACTCCGTTGGAAACTGCATGAGCCACAAACGCCGGCAATATCGACCCGGTTCGCTGCGCAGAGTATGTCCATATACAGGAGTTGACGATTAGAATCAGGAGGAATCCAGCCAACATGCCGTCCGCACTGATGTAACGTGTATGGGAGAGGCTGAATACAAGCGCGGTGATCAGGACCCCTGCCATTGGTCCAAATGCTTCGACTATGCGACTCCGCATATAGGCACGCGTCATGATCTCTTCTGTGAGCGGAGGTATCAGCACAGAAGTTCCCAACACGCTAATGAAGAAAGCCAGATCCAGACTCTGGTAAGAGTAAGTGCGCCAGGCACTCAAGCCTTCGCCAAGGCCGACCAGTTCCTGTAGTGCAAACAGCCCAGCAACGAGACCCCCGGAGACCAGGCCCATCAAAAGTCCTTGTCCGACCAGGTTCAGTACTGGTTTGCCTGCTGTGCTCACACCAGTCCGGCGTGCCGTCATTCCGGTACGCCAGTACAAGAGCAGCAGACCCAATGCACCGGCGGTGCCGAGCCTGAAAAGAATCAGCAATCCATCAGCCGCTGCAAGCAGCGGATCGGATGCGGTTCTTTCCAATACACTCGCAGGCATAATGAGGCTGAACGCGAGCTCGCCGATCAGGTTGCCAGCAGCCAGCACCAAAAGCACCTCTGCCAGAGCGGCCAACTTAGGGAATATTGTCTTTAGTGATTTCATGGTTACGGATAAAGACACCATGAACGACCAAAAAGTTACATAATCTGAGAATGTGCTCGGCGCTCGCAAAGGCTGGTAGCGATATCTGTTAACTGGCTCGCCTAATCCTTTCTCTTAATTCGCTTGAACTAATACCCTCGGTGCGAGGCAGCGTGAGCTGTTTCTCCGTGCTCACCGTGTTTCCACTCTCCCCCCCGTGGATGAGCAGATCAATGTTGTGCTCTGCCAGAAAGTCATCGGTAATCACCCAGGGACTGGGAACCACTTCATCCACATAGCGAATCGCCTCGACAATTTCCTTGCGTGCCGGGTAATCCAGTTCCGGCAGGTAGCCCTTGTGCTTTTGCACTTCTTCGTCGGTAGTAAGTGCGACAACCACCGAACCCAGCTCACTGGCTGCCTTTAATATACGAATGTGCCC
>CAYTLI010000109.1:0-762 GCA_964438455.1 uncultured Pseudohongiella sp. | reverse complement strand
TGAATGAGTGTCGCGGACATGTCCGCCATGATTCGTTTGCTCATGACTTTGTACTACTCCACCCTGCTCCGCAATAACTGCAATATCTCATCGCGGTTGTTGCTGCTCTGGTTGGTAAGGATCACATAGGGATACAAACCATCTGCACCACGGAAATAGCCAGCGAAGTTATAGACGCCGGTTAGCGTACCGCTCTTGCGTAATACGCCACGCAGCTCTGGCAACAATTCAGCATAGGGTGTAAACACCTCAAGAATTCGCATCATGCCTGCCGCTGTGCTGCGCTGCGCTCTTGCCAGGCCAGAACCTTCTATCATCAGCAGCTTGTCTTCTTCACTACCAAACCCTTCCCCGTACAATTCGGCAAGTTTACTGCGCAGACTTGCCCGGGCCGATTCTGCAGTTGCCGGATAGCCATTCATTTGCGCACCGAGAGTCAGGAAGATCTGGTTGGCAATGAAATTGTTTGAATAACGCAACATGCCTTCCAGGATTTCACTGAGAGAGCGTGTGCTCTGGTGCACGTAGAACAGTGACCACTCTTCTGATACCGGTTCATGGTGAAAGCCAGTATTCATCACTGTGACACCCGATTCCCGCAGAAAATAAGCAAACAACTGCTGTGTTTGTTGCAATCCCACTTCAGGATCATCACCGAGATTGATTCTTTGTATGTCACCGGGGGACAGTCTGACACCCAGTTCACGTGCTACAGGTGTCAGTGGCGTCTGTTCTTCCGCCGAAATCAACTGCCCCGCCGAA
>CAYTLI010000108.1:0-8950 GCA_964438455.1 uncultured Pseudohongiella sp. | reverse complement strand
AACAGGAAGATCTGCGTAAACAACAACATAAATTGATGAGCATGCTGACGGACATTCAGTCCAACCTGCTCAGCAATCGCGGCAGTGGCTTGCCCGGCGCGACCATGAACGCGGAAAAAGTTGCGCAGTCGATCAATGATTCGCTAAAGGCAGAGCAAGGCAGCGGTAGCCTCGATGCGCTGGCTCCGCAATCTGGCGACATAATCAACCTGGTAACCATGCTCTACGGCGCGATCTGGAAGGACCAGGCATTGCCGGTAGTAATGAAGGAACTGATTGGCCGCACCCAGATTTCAATCATGAAGGTCGCCCTGTCTGACACAGCATTCTTTGACAATGAGAACCATCCGGGACGGGCACTGCTGAATGAGCTGGCCCAGGCTGGTATCGCCTGGACACAAACCGTGACTCTCGATGAAGATCCGGTCTATCAAAAAGTGAAGTCGATAGTGGAGACTCTGCTGGCTCAACCGGAACCCGACAATGCCTTCCTGCAAAGCCTGATCGATGAACTGAGAGAAGCACGCAGCAAACAGCTGGGCACCGATCTCAACCTGGAAAGGCGTGTTCGTGAATCAACTGACGTCAGCCAGAACATCGATGATGTTAATGCCTACGTGAGGCAGAAAATCTATGAGCGCGTGCTCAAGGGTTATCTGGATCCAGCTATCAGGAATTTACTCGATACTCACATCCATGAGTTCCTGGTGAAGCTCGTGGTCCGGGAAGGATCAGAAGGCAAATCCTGGAAGCCGGTAATGAGCACCATAGATGTATTGTTATGGACCGTGCAGGCCGAGAAACAGGCGGGCGATCGCGAGAGGTTTGAACGTATCAACCCTCGCCTGATTGATAACCTGAGCAAGGCCCTGGAGATCGGTGGCGCCTCAAAGACCAAGATCACCAAGATCATGCGGCAGCTAAAACAGATTCAGGAATTTACCTTCCACCAGGCTGCTGCCGGTGTTGCCGTTGCCCCAGGCCAGCAGAGCAGTGCCATGAAAGACGAGATTCGCCTTACCACCGCCAACCAGAAAGATGTCAGCACCCTGCCCCGGGACGATGCGGATTTGCGTCGTATCGACAAGCTGCCAATCGGAGCCTGGATAGAGTTCAGGGGTTCCGCCGGTCAGCGAATTCGCTGCACCCTGGCGTCGAAGATCGACAGTATCGACAAGTTGTTCTTTGCTGACAGTGAAGGCAAGAAACTTATCGAACTCACCCGCATGCGCCTGGCACACGAACTCAAGAATGGCGGCGTCAAGATTATCAGCGAAGGTTCACTGGTGAACCGCGCGATGGAATCGGTCGTGACCAACCTAAAAAGCAGCAGCCAGCAAGCCCGTCCCGCGGCGTAAGCAAGCGCACCGCAGTCAGGATTTATTGCGACCCCAGACTCTGCACGCGATGATATAAGTGCGTGGTTAATGCGGCCCGTCCACCCAGGTGTTCCAGTTCCGCCCAGCTTACAGGAGCGCCAATTTCCAGCTTTACCTCTTCGCCAAACATTCTCAGCGCCTCGTGCACTAACAGCGCCATGCGCAAGGGTTCTGCGATATGGGAAGCCACGTGAAATTTACGGCTATTGCGACCATGAAAATAGACCGGCACGACAGTCGCATTCGCCTCCCGGATTATTTTGGCAGCAAAAGTTGTCCAGGGCGCGTCGACCACTTCACCAAAACCAAATCGGTTGGCAGTGGAAACCATGCCTGATGGAAAGATCAGTACAGGTATATCCCTGGACAGGAACTCCAGCGCAAGCTGTTTGGAACGAATATTGGTTTTAACAGCCTCACGAGTCTCTTCGAAATCGATTGGCAGAAAATAGGGTGCCAACTGGCTGTCCTGGCAAAGCAGGGAATTGAGCAGGATTCTGAAATCCCCCCTCGCCTTCAGGGCCAGGTCGCACAATATAATGCCATCCACCACGCCGAAAGGGTGGTTTGCAACGAACATCAAAGGCCCCTGCCGTGGCACGGATTGCAATCGCTCTTCATCATAGGAGACACGGATATCAGCCTCAGCGAGAGCCTCGGCAAAAAATGACTGAATCGAAAAGTTGTTTTCCTTCAATCGATAGTAGACCGATTCGATCTTGTTCCTGCCAAACACGACCTCAAGGGATGAAACCAGTTGTCGCTTGAGCCAGGAATCTTCCGGATTGGTATAGGAGAGCCGCGGCGGGTTGCGCAGGTAGGAATAGAATTGGGGATCTATCTCGGCAAGCGCGGATTCGGGAAACTCGGCAATGTTCATGATCGAATCAATCTAATACCTGCTCGTTGCAGTATGGTGACAATGTCCAGGCAGATGTGATCACTATCGGTATGCCGGGCGCAAGCCTTTATAGTGCTTCCAGGATACGACCGAAATTTGCTGCTGTTGGATACCTGCCGGCCGTCCATCCCAGCCTCACGATAACCGCATTCTGCGCTGGAAACACAATAACTAACTGCTGGCGATTGCCATTGGCATAATAGGCGTCCTCTGGCAGTGACGGAAAGCGCAAGTCCGGGTTGCCTCGATTTAACCACCACTGATATCCATAAGCCCTGTCGTTGGCAGAGCCATTCGGCGCTGTCGCCCTCGCCACCCATTCCTCGGTAACGATGCGCTGTCCATTGAGCGTGCCGCGATCAAGCATTAATTGCCCCATCCGCGCCCAGTCCCGCGCCGAAGCATAGAAATAGGAACTTCCCATGAACACGCCGCTGGCATCGGTTTCAAATACAGCATGCTGAAATGCCATCGGCCGATAGATTGCTTCAATAAAATTATCGTAGGCCGCCTGGGGGTCACCCAGCGCTCGAGTGTACAGACTCGAAAGCACATTGGCTGTGCCGGAACTGTAGTTGAAACGCGTACCCGGCGTCGCCGCCAGCGGTTTCCCCAACACATAATCCGCCGCCGACGGCGAGGTGAACAACATGGCAGTGGCATCATCACCGGGGTTGTACTCTTCGGAAAAGTCGAGCCCGTCAGTCATGGTCAGCAGGTCATCAATACGTATCCCTGCTCGCTCATCGTCCTGCCACTGGCGGATACCGGTTGGTGCGCCGAGGTCGATGAGCCCACGCATCTCCAGGTTTCCCAGCATGATTGCATTCAGGCTCTTGCTCATGGACCAGCCGAGGAGTTGCGACTCCGCTGCCATTTGCTGACCATAAGACTCGGCAACTATCTGCCCGTCCTTCACCACCAACAGTGCCCGGGTGTTCAGGCCATTCTGGTTGTCCTCTGCCAGCAGCTCATCGGTGATTGCCTGCAACCCTGGTTCAATCGAACTGACAGTACCGCCCGCTGGCCATTCGGCAGAACTTTCGAGCGTTGTTTGCAATCGCAGCTGATAGCGCTGCGGGTAGCCCTCATAGTCAACTGCACAGCCCAGCCCGGGAATATAACTGGCAGTCTTTGGTTTCAGCCCGAACAGGGAAGTGGAAACCTGTTGGTTTGCCTCGTCATACTCATAGCTGATCTGCGACAGAATTGGCGAATACTGCACCAGGTCTGCGAAAGCCTGTTCGCGGGAATTGCCAATCACGTATTCAGCACTGCAGAGCAACTTCGCACCGATGCCAGTTGCTACTCCGGGGCCATAAATTATGAACGCAGGAGTGATACCTGCCAACGACAAGGCCCCCAGGCCAAACAGCAGGAACATCGCAAGGCTGAGTATTATCTTTCTGGCCAGGCGCGCGTTTAATTCGATATTCATCTCTTTCTACCTGACAGTACTTTCAGTGCTGACCTGGGCATGCTCGATGCGACCACCGGTAAGAAACAGCAACAGTCCCATTGCGCCTGCCGCGGCCGCCGCCATGTAAGGCAGGGTATAAAGATTATTACTCATGGCGTAAACGAAACCCAATAAGGCAGGTCCGATCGAAGTTCCCATGGATGACATGAGATTGCTCACCGAAAAGATTCTTGCATAGTCCCTGACACCAAAGGCTTCGGCGAGAATAAGTGGCTGCAGCATTAACAGGTTGCCCACCGTGGTACCAAACAGGAACAGACCGGCGCAGAGGGTGAACACTGAGAAGCCTCCTGCAAGCATGCTGAGAGATACTGCCTGCAGGATCATCATGCCAATGGCGAACAGGCGAATCGACATACGGTCCACCAGCCAGCCACCGATCAGGCGACCGATGATGGAGGCGACCGGCAGGATGGCCACCACCAGTGCAGTCTGCGCTTCATCCAGCTGCTCGCGAGCCAGACCATACTGGTGGGCGATGCCACCCACCTGGGCCATCATCAGGAATATATAGCCGAGACTGACGGCCCAGAAAAACCTGCCCCGCAACGCATCACTAAAAGCGATTCCTGCCTCGTGACTTTGCGAGGGGTCAGTTGCCTTATTTACTTCCGCACTGAGAACTTCATCGCCATCGATCGCGAGACCCATGGCCTTGGGTTCCGAGCGCAGCCAGATCAGGGTTACTGGAATGACGCCAATCACAAACATCGCGCCCATCACCGGCGCCGCAATCTCGAAACTGAGGCGTTCCACCAGCAATACACACAGCGGCGTCAACACCACACCGCCAAGGGATAAGCCGGTCGAGGCAACGGACAACGCCATGGCGCGACGCCTGCGGAACCACCGGGTGACCAGAGTGGTGGCGGGAATCAACCCGGAGGCACTGAATCCCACCCCAAAGAGTGCGTAGGCCAGGTAGAGCTGCCACAGGTTCTCCACGTAAGGCAGAGAACTCAGTGCCAATGCAGCAACGATGGCGCCGGTGGAAATCGCGACCCTTGGGTCCATGGCCTGAACCCAGCGCGCAACAAACAGACCGGTAATACCGCCGCTGAGAAAGAACACCGAAACTGCCAGGGAGGCAGACTGCACATCGAAGGCTGGCTTCGCCGCAATAGCATTGAGATAGATTGCGTTGTTATAAAAACTCAGGCCGCTATTGAAGGTAAGCTGTACCATGATGGCGAACACGATCTTCCATCCGTAGTACATTGGTTTTTTTTCTTCGCCAGTCATTAGCGTCCTGTCTGGGAGACCCACTTCGATATTGCTATCGTTGTGGTCCACGCCTGAATTTTGGATTCTGTTGCAGCAGATCAATATGCCCGAAGAGTGAGAAGATAGAGTCGGCTGCTGAAGCAGGCGCTAGCATAACAAACAAGTGTCGGATCGAGCATGGATGAGATAAACACCGGATTGCGGCGAAACCTGAGCATGTCCCAGATTGCTCTCTATGGCCTGGGCAACATCCTCGGCGCCGGCATCTATGTGCTGATTGGAGAGATCGCAGGTATCGCCGGCTCACTGGCACCATTCGCCTTCCTGCTGGCGGCAACCGTTGCTGGCCTGACAGCAAGCAGCTTCGCAGAATTTTCGGCGCGTTTTCCAGTCAGCGGCGGCGGCGCCCTCTTTGTTCACAAGGCATTCCAGCTGCCCAGCCTGACCGTGGCCGTCGGCCTGTTGATGATGCTCACTGGCATTGTCTCTGCCGCTACGATCTCGCGCGGCTTTGTAGGTTACCTGGAGGTGTTTGTGGATCTGCCCCAGGCGTTCACCATCATCGCCTTGCTGCTGGCACTCTGCCTGCTGGCCAGCTGGGGTATTCAGCAATCAGTCTCCACCGCGGTGCTCATCACCCTGGTGGAAGTAGGCGGCCTGCTGCTTATCATTGTCGTTGCCCAGTTCGCCCCGCTGGCACCTGAAATCGACATCGTCGCTGCCGAACCACTGCGCGCCGGCTGGGCCGGCCTGCTCGGCGGGTCGTTCCTGGCGTTCTATGCCTATATAGGATTTGAGGACATCGTTAATGTCGCGGAGGAAGTGAAGGAGCCGCGCAAGAATATGCCGAGAGCAATCTTCCTGGCCCTCGGCGTGGCGACCCTGCTGTATGCAATCGCATCATTCAGTGCACTGGCAGTGCTGTCCCCTGCCGAGCTCGCACAATCGGATGCACCACTCGCCGCTGTCTACGAAGCCGCGACAGGACAGTCACCCTGGTTCATCAGCATTATCAGTATGTTTGCGGTGATTAACGGGGCGCTCATCCAGATCATCATGTGTTCCCGCATCTGTTATGGCCTGGCGCAGGAAAAACTCTTGCCGCGACAGCTAGGCGCGCTGCACCCGAAAACCCAGACCCCGATAAACGCCACTGTGCTGGTCTCCATCATCATCGTGTTTGCTGCACTGAGCCTGTCGATCGAAACCCTGGCAAGATTCACCACGACGATCCTGCTGTTCGTGTTCATCCTGGTAAACGCGGCACTAGTCCAGGTCAAATTGCAGGACGGCCCGCCGGTTGGTTCCATATCTGTTCCGATAATTGTGCCGGTTCTCGGCATCCTCGCCAGCGCCACATTTCTGCTAACCGAGGGGGTGGCACTTTTACAGGGTGGATAGCGGCCCGATGCACCGGCATCAGCGGAACTGAGGAAAGCACCTGAAGAGATCGTGACAGCGTGGCCTGGCTTGTCACAATTTGTAAAAAAACAATGACATATCGGCACTATTTACCGGCCTTATCGGCTAGACGCAGTGCTAATTGGCCGCTATCCTAGCGACCCTGCTTTAAATCGTAAAAGCTCGAGTTAAAAGAAGTTGTCACCGTGAGCGGAATGCGTCCAATCACGAGATGTCTAATCAATAGCGACGAATTCGTAATTTTTGGAGAGGACACCAATGCGAACCATGAAAAGATCCCTGGCTTCAGTAGCACTTATCCTGCTTTCTGCTGTTGCTTTCAACGTGTCGGCTCAATCGGCTGATAACGGCCGATTCCTCAGCCTGGCTCCCCCTGAAGGTCTGCCAATCATCCCCGTACTGGAAGGATGGATTGATAACCAGGACGGCACTACCAGCTTTTCGTTCGGCATCATCAACAGAAACGAAGAGGCAGTAGACATTCCTCTTGGTGAGAACAATTACCTGATGCCTGAAAAGCATCAGGGCATCCAGCCTACTCACTTCCCACCGGGTCGCACCACAGGCGCATTCACCGTGACTGTCCCCAATGCGGAACGCACTACCGACGTGTGGTGGCACATCAAGACTGGTTCTGCTGAAGAGCTGAAGGTACCAGGCCGCTACGGCGCCTCCGCCTACGAGCTGGACTTCATCCGCCCGCGACCCCAGGGTGCTCTGCAGCCACTGGTTGGGATCGGTGAAGATGGTCCCCAGGCTGCTGGCCTGTATGCCCAGCTCGGTGATTACCCCGGCGGCACTGTGCGGGCTGGCGAACAGGTAGAGATCGTCATCAACGCGACCGACCCCGCCGACCGTGATCCTGCTGACCCACGATTCGGCGAGCCATTGCCCATGGGTGTAACTTTTAACAAGTACCAGGGTCCTGGCGAAGTCACTTTCACTCGTCATGAGTCCACCGAAGTGGCTGAAAATCCTTTCGACGAAGACGACCCTCGCTTCCGTTTCTTCCGCGAGCCGGCTGCGAATGCGACTGAAATCGCTGGTCCTTCTGGCACAGGCCACGTCTACGCCACTTTCTCAGAGCCTGGTGAATACATCATCTCTGCCAAGGTTGACGTACATGACGCACCCGACAGCTCTAATGGCGACCAGTGCTGCTGGACCAACATCTTCCAGCGCGTAACTGTCCGCTAATACCAAGTAGTTTGTGACATGCGACCGGCCTCTGGCCGGTCGTTTTGTTTGGTCAGAAAGAATTGGGAAATTTTCCCAGCGCAATTCCGACCATTTTACTCAGGTAGTATCCTGTTAGTCCCCTGAAAGCCCCGTGGTATCTGGGCTACACCCTGTTTCAATTTGTTGCAGAAAGCGACCCAAAATCACCATATTTAATGGACTAATCAGGGGCTCCCCGATAATATTTACCCGTTTGAGATTAGCCCTATCCCTGACTTGAGGAGAACAGCATGAAAAACGTGCGATCTAAGAGTGCCCTGCTGGGCGGTGCGGTAGCACTGGCCCTGACTGCAGGTGCGCAAGCTCAGGATCAATTCACCTACAATGAGCACGTTGCTCAGATCATCAATGAGAATTGCGTGGTCTGTCACCGTGAAGGTGGTATCGGTCCGATGCAATTCGAAAATTATGACCAGGTTCGTCCCTGGGCTCCCCTGATTTCCTATAAGGTCGAGCGTCGTGAGATGCCTCCTTACGCTTATGACCAGCACATTGGAATCCAGGAACTCGAAGGCGACTGGCGTCTGGAGCAGGACGAAATTGACACTATCGTAGCCTGGGTACAGCAAGGCGCGCCTCTGGGTGATCCCGATGTTGTTCCTCCTGCGGTAGACCTGCCGAATCCTGACGACTGGAACTTCGCATCACAATTCGGTCAGCCTGACCTGATTGTTGCGTCCAATTCCTATGACATTCCTGCCACTGGTAATGACCTGTGGAGCAAGGAATTCGTTGACCCTGGTTTGACAGCTGATCGCTGCATCAAGGCGGTACAGGTTAAGCCACGTGGCGACGCGAAAGCCGTTGTTCACCATGCTAACTCTGACGTTTACATCTATGACGAAGAAGGTGAGCTGCAGCAGTACGGCCAGCTGACTGAATACGCCATGGGCAAGTGGGGCGAGCTTATGCCAGAAGGCGTTTGTCGCACCATGCCAGCCAACTCTCTGGTTCGCTGGGACATCCACATGTTCCCTGGTGGTGTAGGTGCCACTGCGGAAGGTGAGATGATCAAGGACAACGTAGTAGAAATCGGTCTGTGGTTCCACGATGAGAACTACGAAGAAGTTAACGATGTCTACAAGCAAGACCTGCGTCTGTACCCACTGCGTGAAGGTTATGAGAATGGTCACCTGCTGGTACCCCCTCATGGCTATGCGATGACTCAGGGCTTCCACTCTTTCGACCACCCTGTCCGTATCGACAGCTTCCAGCCTCATGGTCACCTGCGTATGAACGCGGCGTCCCTGGAAATTTTCGATCCCAAGACTGGTCGTACAGAACAAATCAGCCAGATCTCCAACT
>CAYTLI010000107.1:0-8978 GCA_964438455.1 uncultured Pseudohongiella sp. | reverse complement strand
TAACTTTGAACTTAGCAATATCGACAAGAAAATCCTGCGCGAACTACAGAAAGACGGGCGCATCACCTTCTCCGCGCTGGCGAAGAAAGTAGGCCTTTCCACCAGCCCCTGCCTGGAGCGGGTTCGCCGTATGGAACGGGAAGGTGTGATCACTGGATATACCAGCCTGCTGGATCCGCATTTCCTCGACGCCGACCTGATCGTGTTCGTGCAGATCAAACTCACCCGCACCTCGCAGGATACTTTCGACCGCTTCAAGGCAGCTGCGGTGAAACTGGAAGAAGTTCAGGAGTGCTACCTGATATCGGGCAATTTCGATTACTTGATCAAGGCGCGTTTGTCGGACATGGATTCCTATCGAAAGTTTCTTGGCAGCACGCTACTAAAACTTCCGGATGTGCTGGAAAGCACCAGTTATGTAGTCATGGAACTGGTGAAAGAAACCATGGCCCTGCCGGTGCCAAAATAAAAGGATGTTCAGGCGGAAAGCAATAGGCGCATTGCAGAGATCACTGCATCGGGACGCTGCACGGGCAGATCGTGCCCTGCTCCGTCGACGATCTGGCGATCAACCAGTGAAGTAAAGCGCGCCTGGTCTGCGGAAGGATCTCGCGAGGGTGGACCAAAACCACTGGCCCCGGCTCGAAGCACTACTGCCGGGACTGATATCACTGGCCTCTCCGCCAGCATACGCTCCATCTCCAGGAAACGGGCTTCGCCAGCAACATTGCCATGGCGGTGTCGATAGGAATGGATAACCACATCCACAAAATCCGGGTTGTCGAAGGAAGGCGCTGAACGCGCATAGTCTTCATCACTATACGTCCAGTCAGGGGACCAGGTGTCCCACAAATAGCGGATGATGTCATGGCGATTCTCTCGCAACCCGACCTCTCCTCTCGAAGTATTGAAATACCATTGATACCATAAACGGGACTCCAGTCTTGCTGGAGCTGGCCCGCCGGGATTAACCGTGTCCTGAACTGAATACCCACCGATAGCCACCTGACCAATAAAACGTTCCGGTTGCAGTATGGCAGCAATGCAAGCCGCACGATTACCCCAGTCAAACCCTGCCGCGGCAAACCTGGCAAGACCAAGGGCATCGGCAAAATCCAGCAGATCCTGGGCGATCGCGGCCTGCTCTGCCATACGCGGCATGTCCGGATCGAGAAACCTGGTCTGACCGTAACCCCTCAGGTATGGCAACAGTAAGCGGTAGCCGTCTGCAGCCAGCGGTGTGATGACCTTGTCGAAGGAACGTACATCGTAGGGAAAACCATGCAACAAAATCACTGGCACTCCCTGTGGGTCGCCATACTCCTCGTAGGCGATCTCCAGCGTATCGGTACTCAGAGTCTTGATTAGTGGTGCTTGTGCCAAAGTTGCTGATGGAATCAGACCACCTGTTGCGCCAGCCAACGTAAGCAAATGAATGAATTCGCGACGTGTGAACATGGCGATCTATTCCAATTCGGCCCTGACTTCGGCCAGACGCGCGCCACGCAACATGTTCAGCAGCGCATAGTTCCCCTCGTGACAGGCGAACTCGTAGATTGGCTCATCCAGTTTTGAGAAATGCGTGATTGCCGTGATGCGGTCGGTGAATGTGGCAGGATCATCCAGGGTGAATTCGTAGACCATCGCGTCCTCGCCTACCCTGGTGAAGCGTTCGGTTAACACCATCTCACCCGCCGAACCATAGGCCGCCGCGCGCATGAAGATACTCGCCATCCTGGGATTGAAGTTTCGAGTTTCCACCACGAGAGTGTCACCATCCCAATGACCACGTGAACTGCCAGTCCAGGTTTCAATTCGCTTGTCCAGGAACGGACGACCATCAAGTGGAATGATGCGCGGATCGTTGCCCAATTCTGTATATAGCAGGACATGATCCTTTGTTATTACGATCTGAATATTATTGTTGTAGGAATTGGCCTTGATATAGGGACCCGTGCTCTGGGGGAACAACAGGCAGCGGGAGGCAAGACCAAAATCTTCTGGTCGATCACAGGTCACTGCTGCAAATGAGATTCGTACCGGCCTGTCCGCGATGACTACCAGGCCGTCGTTGCAGGGATTCGATGGTGGTGGCGACAGCTGGGTGATGACGCCATTCCGGGTTGTGGGAATACGCCCATCGGGCGGATAGGTAATCAGCGAGGTTCGGGTATTCGGAAACGGCTCGTCATAATAGGACCAGAAAGTATTGTAGGCACCAGTGTCGTCTGTCGGCACTTCCAGCACACGCTGGGACACATCCTGTTCCCGTTCCGTTCGCCGCTGCTCACTATTGTCCAGTCGGGCAAACTTTTGTGCGATCTCTTCCTCGCTGAGAAATTCCCGCTCGCCAAAACGGGACGGCCTCTCGAAGGGCGTGGAGTCATTAAAATTCCACACGCCCTGCAAGTCAGGATAGTCGTACTCAGTGCGCGGAACTTCGTAATCCTGGGCGTATGCCGTATGCGCCAGCATACATATGATGATTGCCAGGCGCATGCAGCTTACGCAGATACCAGTTGCGGTCGCTGCTGCAGGTGATCGGTAATCTGCTCATAGGCAAGACCGAATTCCAGCACTTTGCGATCCTCGCCAAAACGACCCATGATCTGCATACCCATGGGCCGACCCTGGGCATCGAATCCGACAGGAACATTGAGTACCGGAATGCCACCGAGACTGCCGAGTATTACTACTTCCATCCAACGATGATAAGTATCCATGGCCCTGCCATTGATCTCGGTCGGCCAATGCTGATTCTTGTCATAGGGAAAGACCTGCGCTGTCGGCAGCACGAGAAAATCATACTGATCGAATAAGCGGTCCAACTCCCGATACCAGGCGCGGCGAATGCGATTGGCATTGGCCTCGTCCCCGTCAGTGATGCTGAATGAATGCTCAACCTCGTAGACCAGTTCCGGTTTCAGCAAGGGTCTGGTTTCCGGGTTGTCGTAGTAGCGACGAGAACTTCTGCCGCGACCCGAATGCCGCAAGCTTGTCCAGCATAACCACAGATCCTGCAGGTTAAACAAAGGCAGGGTGTTCTCCACTTGCGCACCTGCAGCGGAAACCGCCTGCAGGCTCGATTCGCATAATTCTGTGATACCTGGCTCCATTGCCAGATAACCACCCAGGTTGCCAAACCAGGCAAGCTTCACATCATTAAGATCAAGAGGATTGAATTCGCCACCTATGCGGGTAGCCGAAATTGTGTTGAAGAGTGCAATGGTATCCCGGGTATTGCGCCCCATTGGCCCGGAAGTGGATAAGGCACGAGGTTCTGAATCTGTGCCGCTCATCATGTTGACGCTGGGCCGAAAGCCAATCACGTTATTAAAGGCGCCAGGATTGCGCAGAGATCCCATCATGTCGCTGCCATCTGCCACTGGCAGCATGTGGGTGCCCAGTCCGCTGGCGGCGCCACCGCTGCTGCCACCTGAGGTAAGTGCTGGATTCCAGGCACTTCCTGTGGCACCGAATACGGGATTATAGGATTGGGAGCCGAGGCCAAATTCGGGCACATTGGTTTTGCCAATGAACAGCACTCCAGCCGCGCGCAATCTGCTGGCCAGGGCGCTGTCCTGATCAGCGACCCGATCGGCAAACATGGGCGAGCCGCTGGTATAGCGCATGCCCGCAACTGCCTGCAGTTCCTTCACCGCAAACGGCATACCGTGCATCCAGCCCTTGTTGTCCCCGCTGGACAGACCCTGATCCGCGGCCATGGCGCGCCTGCGCAAACTATCGTCTTCCACCAGGCTGACGATCGCATTGTAGACCGGGTTATGACGATGGATGTGGGTGAGATAGGCATCCATGGTTTCCACGCAACTGACCTGCTTGTCCTGTATTGCCCGCGACAGCGTGAGCGCATCCATGTCGACAATTTCGCTGGGCATCTCTGCAGCAAAGGCGGCCCGTGTGAGGGAATATGGCGTCGAAACTGCAGCGCCCAGTGCCAGGCTGTTAGTAATAAATCTGCGTCTATCCATCTTTTGCCTCCGGTGTTCTTGTTCTAATCATCGTGGCTTGGCTTGATTATTCATGAACTAGACACAAAGGCCAAGCTTGCCTATGCTGACCGGCAATCTATTTACAGCCAAGGCCCTGATTGCAATGAAAATCCCTGCCCGAAAGATCGCTGCCACCGCGTCACTCATCACCTGCACCTTGTTGGTGCCAGTTGCGGCGCAAGCCCAGACTGCCGACGAGGACACCATTCGTGAACTGGTCAGTCGCCTCGACCTGGAAAGCTATAAAGCGACCATCAAGGGATTAACCCAGTTCGGCGATCGACGTCAGGGCACTGAGCGCAACCGCCGGGCAGTGGACTGGATTGAAGAACAGCTTGAATCCTACGGTTGCCCGACCGAGCGCATCGAGTATGTGTTTGACCCGGAGCCCAGCCCACCCAGGGTGCGACGTCCCCAGTCGAGTGAACCAGTTGACCTCACCACGGCAACGGGCGGCAGGGTCGGCAGGAATGGCAGCGGGCCTGGTGGTTCCTCTATTTATGGTTATCGCGTGCAGACCGGGGTCAACCGTGACCTGATGGCGCAACCGGATGAGCGTATCCGCGAACTCAACCGGGAGGAACCTGTTAATGGGCCGCGCTCTGAAGTCTATTGCACGAAGGTTGGCAGCACCCGACCGAACGAAATGTACATCATCGGTGCTCACATGGACGGGCACGGCGTCAATGAAGCGGTTAACGACAATGGCTCGGGCACCGCGCTGGTGATGGAACTGGCTCGTGTACTGAATGCCCCGGGCGTAGAAACCGATGTCACTTTACGCTTTGCGCTTTGGAACAATGAAGAAACTGGTTTGAACGGCGCGCGCGCCTATTTTGAACAGCGGGCTGATCTGCAGGGCATTGAGAACCCACCCGGCTCAGGTCGCTACCCTGAACCCACCTGGCTGGGCATGATCCAGCACGACATGATGCTTTGGGATCATGGCGCACCGAGCGCCGATGGTGTGGTCAGCCGTGACCAGCGCAGAGAAGCTGACGTCAATATCGAATTTCAATCCAACTCACAGTTCGTTGACCAATCCATGGAGCTGGCCTTCTTCTTCAAGGCGGCAGCAGACGCTTACACTACCGATTATCCTGCGACCGTGGGCCCCCACATGACCAACACCGATTCCAGCGTGTTCATGGACACCGTACCTTCCATCAGCCTGCGCGAGAATGAACGCGGAGCCCATACCGGCGCCGGCTGGAATCCTACCTGGCACACACCCCTGGACGTATGGACCACGTTCACCGATGACGATTTTCGCCTCGGTCTCAACGCGGCCCAGGTCACCCTGTCAGCCATCTCTCAACTGGCTGGCGCACGACTCGAAGACTAAAGCCTGATTCCGGCACTGGATTAGCCTGGTGGCGCAAGTCGCCAGGCAGTGGTCTTATTGACCACGTCTCTCCAGGTCCATCAGGCTTATTTCTATATATTTCAGTAACTTGTAATCTGGCACGCTCTCTGCATTACCTGAGTCGTAACTTCACATTTGCTGAAAAAGACGAGATTGACCATGTATTGGAATTCAGAAACTGACAAGCTGCCCTTCCCCGTCAAGGCGGTCGCACTGGTAGTTGTTGCCCTGTTTGTAGTCATCGGTGTGATTGGGCTGGTGCTGCCTGTCATTCCGGGCATTGTGTTCCTGGGGCTGGCCGCCCTGTTGCTGGCCAAAGTATCGAGCCGCTTTGCTTTTTTCCTCGACCAGCAACCCCTGTGGCACAGATTGAGAAGGCAGTGGCGCTCACTACGACTGATGTCGCTTACCCAGCGCATCAAGCTGATGGGACTCTATTGCCTGCGTGGCCTCATCGATGGTCTCGAGACAGCATTCTCGTGGCTAAGAAATAGGGTCAGGTAGAACTCTTTTCTTGCTGTTCAGCATCTTCCTTGAGATGCCAGCGTAACACGAAGTAACCGAGCAGCCCCGACAGCAGTGATCCTATGATGATGCCAAGTCGTTCATCGAATACCTGATCAACCCCAGAGCTCTCGAACGCCAGAGAACCGACAAACAGGCTCATGGTAAATCCGACCCCACACAGGGCCGCCGTACCATAGAGAGAGACGCCATCCATGTCATCCGGATATTTGGTTAGCCCGGATTTGATGGCGAGCCAGCAAAATCCAAACACCCCCAGCTGTTTGCCGACAAACAGGCCCAGGGCGATGCCCACCGGTACTGTGTGCAGCAACTGTTCCGTCTCCAACCCGCGCAGGTCTACGCCAGCATTCACAAATGCAAACAAGGGCAGGATGAAATAAGCCACCAGGCCGTGCAGGTCATGTTCCAGCTCGGTGAGCGGGCAACTGGACTCGTTCTTGTGATTGTTCATGGGAATGAAAGCTGCAAGCAATACACCAGCCAGGGTAGCGTGCACCCCGGACTTGAGCATGGCGACCCACATGACGAGCCCGATGAACATGTAGGGGCTGTAGTCACACACGTTCTTCTTGTGCAACCAGTACAGTATTGGCAGGCACACCAGAACTACGGCGAGAGAATAGAGAGAGATATCGGAGGTATAAAACACCGCTATGATGACGATTGCGCCGATGTCATCGATGATCGCCAGGGAAGTAAGAAACACCTTGATGGAAGTAGGCACCCGGGAACCCAACAAGGCCAGGATACCGAGCGCGAAGGCGATGTCAGTTGCGGCGGGAATAGCCCAGCCCTGCAATCCGGCTTCGCTGTCAGCATTCAGGGCAACATAGATCAGCGCTGGAACCAGCATTCCCCCGATGGCCCCGATTGCGGGAAGAACAATATTTGCCGGCTCGGATAGTTCGCCGGCAAGAATTTCGCGCTTCAATTCCAGGCCAACGAGAAAGAAGAAAATCGCCATCAGCCCATCGTTGATCCACAACAGCAAGGGCTTTTCTATCTGCAAATCAGCGACTCGCACCTCTACCGGCACGCCGAGAAGCATCTCGTAGTAAACAGAAAGGGGGCTGTTGGCACACACTATGGCTAGCACCGCGGCGCCAACCAGCAATAAGCCACCTGCAGACTCCATGTCAAAGAATTCCTGGATAAAATCCGGCGCCAGGTCATCCAGTGATTTAGGTTGCTGCATCTTCGGCACTCCTGATTATTGCCACTTTCCCGTTTTGTATATTCCCGGATTGGCCCATTTTAATGCTTTCCCGGGACCAATGCCTCGCTATAATCAGTAACTTAATAGTAAGCATCTGGCATTATGCGCAAGATACGAAAACAACTCGGTTTCACCCTGCTTGAGCTGCTCACGGTCACCGCCATTATAGGTACCCTGGCATCGGTTGCGATCCCGACCTACCAGCAGTACAGCCAACGGGCGCGCTTCTCCGAGGCCATTCTTGCCACCACCACTTACAAAAACGCCATCGAAGTTGCTGCATTCAGAGGCCTGGTGAATAGCCCCCTCCAGTTTCAGTCTGGCACCAATGGAGTACCTCCCTTTCAATGGCCAGGTTTCGGCGGCGGCAGCGACAACTACTTTATTGGCGTGTTCAGCGGTCAGATCTATGTGCTCTGGTGGTTTGATGGCAGCCCCCTGGCCGGGCAGTCCTACATATTGCGCGCGATGAACCATGACCCTCCCATACGATGGCAGGAAAGCGGCAGCTGCATCAACGCCGGCTACTGCTAAACCTGTTGGGGGAGTCTCCCCCTTACGGCTATACTCCTGCTACTTTGCATCCATCGCGCGATTGGGCATCGCTGCACTATGACCTGCACCATGAGAAGCAGATTCAAACAACAGGGTTTTACCCTGCTGGAATTACTGACGGTCACGGCCATCATCGGCACGCTGGCATCAGTGGCAATTCCTGCCTATTCCCAATACAGCCAACGAGCACGATTCTCGGAAGCCATCCTTGCTTCGACCCCGTTTAAGAATGCTGTGGAAGTTGCCGCATTCAGGGGGGCGGTCGCCTTTCCTGGACAGTTTAATTCCGGATCTAATGGTATTCCCGCAATGACAACGCCCTGGTCTAATCCCAACATGAGCACCATGATAGGAGTCTGGGGCGGCATGATCTGGGTAATGTGGTGGTTCGATGGCTCACCGCTGGAAGGACAGACCTATACGCTTACCGTGCAAAATGTCACCCCTCCCCTGCAATGGGTCGAGGGCGGCAGCTGCATAAACAGTGGTTATTGTTAGCATCAGCTGGGCAAATATTTTGATCGAAAAATAAAAAAGGGGAGCAACAGCTCCCCTTTTTGGTTTCAGTCTTGCAATGAGTAGAATCGATATTTAGTCCCTGCTGCGAATTGCCGAATAATTTGGCACATTCATAGCGTCCAGCGCCAGGGCAGTGCGGGTATTGTGCTCGACCCAATCCTCCACAGTGCGGCACCATCTCTTGCGTATATGGGAGCCGATCTTGCGCTCTTCCTGGCAGTAAACCTGCTTTAGAACCGGCTTGCCCCGGTTGTAGTCCTCCAACTCGAGAGGAGTCAGGCTGGCAAAGTTCACTGGCTGACTGGCACAGGAAGCGAGTAGCAAAGCAGCTGCCGCCGAAGACAGTAATGTCCTGATATTCACGATATTCACTTATCCTCCAGTTCGGTATAGCTATAGGGTGGCTTCAGACGTTAATAATTTCAAGCAAAGTCGACGGCGAAAAGGCGAATTTCATCGCTTGTCACCGCTGCCCTTCCCATCCAGATTGCCGCCTATGCAGCGGATTCCGTGGCCCCGCTGCCATTGACCATGCTCCACCAGTCAAGCCTTGGCATTTACCCGGAGGTGATTTAGGCTTGATGCAATTCTGCCCGAGGCGCGCCATTGCTGGGCAATACAACAGGAGAGATAAATGCGCACTAGAACAAGATTACTCACCACACTGCTGGCTTTGGCTCTGGTCTACTTCGTACCAAACGCCAGCGCCGTCGAACCAGATGAACTCGGCTTCATCATAGGAACTCCTGATGTCCTCGAACCGGAAGAAGGTTCCCGCAGT
>CAYTLI010000106.1:0-9034 GCA_964438455.1 uncultured Pseudohongiella sp. | reverse complement strand
CATGTCGCTGGGGGCTTTCGGTGTCGCCTCCATCGTCTCATCCAGCGCCAGGGAATATGATTCTGTAGATGACTATACCGGTTTGTTCTGGCGCTCTCCGCTGCTGGCACTGATATTCACCGGTATGCTTTTGTCGCTGGCTGGTATACCGCTGACCATCGGCTTCATCGGCAAGTTCTACCTGTTCTTCGCTGGTGTAGAAGCTGGCTTGTGGATGTTGCTTGCTGCGCTGATTATCGGCAGCGGTATCGGACTCTACTACTACCTTCGTATCGTGTACCGAATGGTGCTGCCCGCAGACGCTGCGGTTTTCGACACCAGCGGCAGGGGGCTGATAAGCGCCTATAGCGTGCTTGTAGTCCTGTTTTTGATCTTGCTCATTCTGGGTGTCTATCCTGCCCCCGTGATGAGCCTGATTGAATCTATCGCAGCCACCATCTAAAACGACGGCCTCCGCACTGTTCTCAACGACAGCCCGCCACACCAGGTTGACCGGGTTATGAATGCTAGCAAATCACCTGCACTGCGGTTTCTACCTCTGGCGCTAATCATATTTGTGATTCTTCTGGCTGGATACTCCAGCCGCGCGCTGCTGTTGGATCAGAAACAGAATTACGACCGGGCAAAGCTGCAGCAGTTCTTTGCTGAAATCCCATTCGATAACGATGTGCTGCTGGATGCCTATCTGATTCCAGCGGATGGTGAACATCCATCGCTGGTCAACACCGAGCTTCTTGGTCTGCAACGAGATCGTCTTGCTTACCGTGCGAGACAAGATGGGGAAGTAGTCGCCGTTGCTGTGCCAGCCACAGTCGACGATGGCTTTAATGGCACTGTCGATCTGCTCATATCGGTTGACATGTTCGGTCGCATCGGTGCGGCCAGAGTCATTGAAGACCTTAATGACAACGAGTTATATGGCGTGCTGGAAGTCATCGAGTCAAAGTGGATGGAAGAGTTTTCTGGCAGTTCCATGCGCGACATTCTCGGTGTCAGTTGGAGCAAGATCACCGCGGACAGGGAGTATGATCAGTTTGTTGGCGCCTCGCTCACACCAAAAGCGGTTTCCAACAGGATTTATGATGCGCTGGTATTTTTTCAATCCAATCGCATCGAACTGATGCGTGGCGGGGCCTATGAGCTTCAATGACCATTTCTCCGGGCATGCAGATCTCTACGCATCGTCCCGTCCCGACTATCCGGTGGAGTTATTCGAATATGTTGCAGGGCTCTGTAGCGATAATCAGCTAGCCTGGGATTGCGCCGCCGGGAATGGCCAGGCTGCGCGAGGCTTGCTACCTTATTTCGACAGAGTGGTACTCACCGATGCCAGCGCACAGCAAATCAGCCAGGCCAGTGCACCGGAAGGGAAGGAAGAAGATTTTCTCAGGGCAGTGATGCTCGCCGAGAGCATTGCCCTGGGTGACAACCTGGTCGACCTCGTCGTAGTAGCACAGGCGCTACATTGGTTTGATCTGCAGAAATTCAGCCGGGAACTGGATCGAATACTGCGGCCGGGCGGCATCCTGGCGGCCTGGAGCTATGGTGTGCATCATCTGGACGAACAGTGCGATGAGATTGTGCGCCACCTCTATGAAGACATTACCGGGCCGTACTGGCCCCCTGAACGCCGGATTGTCGAAAATCACTATGTTGATATCGAGATGCCTTACAATACGATTCCAGCACCTGCTTTCAAGCTGCAGAAATTTTGGTCGATAGAGCAGGTTTTGGGTTACCTGCGCTCCTGGTCAGGAGTGCAACGCTACCAGAATGATCGGGGCAGTGATCCTGTTCTGCTGGTAGAAGAACAACTCAGGCAAGCTTTTGGCGACGAGGCGAAGCGCCTGGTGGAATGGCCTTTGACTTTATTGATTAGTCGCAAGTTGGCGTAACGGGATAAACAGGGTAGGCACATTGAGCAAAGTTGCTGTTATTGGTGGTGGTAGTTTCGGTACGGTAGTCGCGAACATTACCGCACACAATGGTCACCAGGTTATGTTCTGGATGCGCAGCGAAGAGTTGGTCGATCAGGTTAATAGCCACCATGAGAACAGCCAATACTTGCCAGGCTACAAGCTGGGTGAAAATGTCGTCGCCACCCATGACATGGAAGAGGCGGTAGCTGGATGTGAGGTGATCTTTGTTGCCGTGCCCAGCGGCTCCTTTCGCAAGGTGGTTAAAGAAGTGGTCAAATGCGCGCCGCCCGATGCCATGCTTATCAGCACCACCAAGGGTATAGAGGCGGGAAGCTTTATGCTGATGAGCCAGATCCTGCACGAGGAATCTCCGGATGCCCCGGTCGGAGTGTTGAGCGGTCCCAACCTGGCGAAAGAAATTGCGGCCAACCACCTGACCGGCACAGTCATTGCCAGTGCCGATGAAGAGGTGCGTGAGCGGGTACGCGAGTTACTGAAGTCCGAGTACTTTCGTGTCTACACCAACGATGACATGTTTGGCGTCGAGCTTGGTGGTTCTCTGAAAAATATCTATGCCATTATCGCGGGCATCGCAGACGCCATCGGTATGGGTCACAACACCAACAGTATGCTGGTGACCAGAAGCCTGACCGAGATGGCGCGTTTTGGTCGTGAGATCGGGGCTGACCCGATGACATTTCTCGGCCTGGCCGGGGTAGGTGACCTGGTCGTAACTTGCTCTACGCCGCTTAGTCGCAATTTCCGTATCGGCCAGGCACTCGGCAAGGGCAAATCCATTGAAGAGGCGATTGCTGAAGTAGGTCAAGTTGCTGAAGGCGTAAACACGGTTAAACTGGTGAAAGAGAAGGCTGATGAACTCGGCGTATACATGCCCCTGGCTACGGGACTGTATAAAATTATTTATGAAAATGAGTCATTGCGGAGCATTATTTCTTCCCTGATGCTCAGTGAGCAGGCGCTGGATGTTGAGTTCGCAGCGCGCTCCGAAAAGATTTTGTCATGAGGATTGATTATGTCTGAAGACCTGGATGATCTGGTTGAAAACCTGAAAGAACCCTCAGTATGGATTCGCATACTGTTCATGCTTGCTTTTGGTGTCGTGCTCTACTTTGTACTGGCGCCGGTGATTTTTGTAATCATGCTGGCCCAGGCTTTGTTTGTATTGTTAACCGGGGAGAGCAATTACAATCTTCGACAGTTCTCAGCCACCCTGAGCAAATACATTTTTGAGACGCTTAATTTTCTCACCTACAATTCCGATGCGAAGCCGTTTCCATTCGCTGACCTGCCGGAGGTAGAGGCAGAGGAAAGTGAGCCAACAGCGCCTGTCAAGAAGAGCACTGCCCGGAAGAGTGCACCAAAGAAAAAAGCAGCAAAGAAGTCTACTGCCAAGAAAGCCAGCAAGAAGAGTGATGCTACAGGCAATGGCGCGAGTAAAGACGGCAACTGATTCCTGGGTTGGTATATGTTGTTATACCTGATGCGTCATGGTGAAGCTGTTGCCAGCGCTGTGACAGACCGGGATCGCCAACTTACCGAAACGGGAAGGACAAACAACCTGGCAACTGCTTCGGCGCTGTCAGAGAGAAAACCAGATATCAGCCATGCACTGTGTAGCCCGTATATCAGGGCGCAGGAAACGGCAGCGGACCTTGGTTCGGTGATTCCGGGATTAGATTTTCAGCAAGTTGAGTTCCTGACACCAGATACACCGACTAACGTATTTTTTGACTCAGTTGATAATTATTGCGAGCTACAACAAGTAGCTGCCTTGTTGCTAGTGGGCCACAACCCACTGTTATCCAACGCTTTGTCTGTTCTGATGGGTGGCACACAGGACAGGGCGAGGCATCTGGACACCAGCAATCTGGTGTGTCTCAATGTAGAAGTGCTTGCCCCGGCCTGCGCAGAACTCAAATACTGGATACGACCTGAAGCATGAGCAACTTCTCTATTACGCATACTGCTGGAATAGCAGAACACCTGGTAAAAATGATGCTGGTGGTGGCGCTACTCAGTGCCGCCGGCACTGTGCAGGCGCAATCGACCGATCATCCATTACTGGCCCGCTTTCCGGATTCGGAAATAGTTGATGTGGAGTTTGAGGAAGATGCCAACTACTTGCTGGTTCTTGGTACCCTGCAAAGAACCCGCGGGGTAGTAGTGCCCGAGTCCTCGCAACGGCTCAGGGGCGATGTAACCAAGATCATCTATGAGGTATCGCAGGATTTTAATGGCGATGACGTGTTCCAGTTTTTCCAGCAGCAGTTTACCGAACGGGCTTACGAAACACTCTTCACCTGCAGCGGCCGTGAATGCGGCAGCAGTAACTACTGGGCTAATGACATCTTCAGCAACCGGGTCCTCTATGGGCCGGAGCGCAACCAATACTTCATGGCGCTGCGTGCACCAGGCGAGGATGGTGCAGATGCACATCTGGTGCTGTACATCATCACCAGGGGCAATCGGCGCCTCTATGCGTACGTGGAGATTGTTGAAGCCAACGGTTCCGTGCCTACCATCGAACAGATTCCCTCCGAGCTGCTGGAGAATATGGGTGAGGACGGGAGTGCGATCATACCTGGCGTGAGCTTCGTTAACGATCGGCAACTTTCACCGGCAAGCAATTTGCAGGCGATTGCAGCGGAATTGAACTCGGCACCCGGGCTTTCTTTTTATATTGTTGCCCATCTCGGCGGGGAGGGCGAGTTAGAGCAATTGATTAATCGCTCCAATGTTCGCGCACAGACAGTGCGGCAGCAATTGATCAACCTGGGCGTGGAAGCAAACCGGCTTGTTGCCAGGGGTGTCGGGCCTTTGGCTCCGGCATGCAATATCGAGAGTTGTGCGGAACGCGTGGAACTGGTGCCACGATAGCTATTCTTCGAGTGCTACGCGGCTAGTCCTTTAGCAGCGATAAAAACTCGTTGCGGGTTGAAGGGCTATTCCTGAATGCACCTAACATGCATGATGTGGTCATTGTAGAATTCTGTTTCTGTACGCCGCGCATCATCATGCACATATGTTGCGCCTCAATGATTACTGCGGCACCCTTCGCATCGGTTTTTTCCACGATGCAGTTAGCGATTTCGCTGGTGAGATTTTCCTGAATCTGCAGGCGCCGGGCAAAGACATCCACTACCCGGGCGATCTTGGAAAGGCCTATTACCCTTCCTTTCGGAAGATAGGCCACGTGGCACTTCCCGATAAACGGCAACATGTGATGCTCACACATGGAATAGAGCTCGATGTCTTTAACGATAATGATTTCATCGGTATCCGAAGGAAACAGGGCATCATTGACTACTTCATCGATATCCATGGTATATCCCTGCATAAGGAACTCCATAGCCTTGGCAGCTCGCGCTGGCGTATCTTTCAAGCCCGGTCTCTCGGGGTCCTCGCCAATTGCCTTGAGGATGTCCAGGTAGGCTTTGTCCATGATCTCTTACTGCCTCTTGATTGTTTGCGCAGTCGACGCATTGGATCGCAGCGCTTAATAAAGGCGCTAAAACTACGATAAACCGGGATAGAGGTAAAGCCCGCCCGGCAAGATTGTGACGAGTTTTGGTTACATGACTATCACTGAATTTATTCGTGAAACTGCTGCCCGCTTCGAAACTGCGGAGTTGTTCTATGGTCACGGTACCGACAATGCAGACGATGAGGCCGTGTACCTGATATATGGCAGCCTAGGCCTGGACTATGCTGCAGGCCAGGAAACAATCAATCGCGAGTTGACCAATCGGGAATTGGCTTTGCTCGAAGAGAGAGTTGAGCGACGAATCGAAGAGCGAATACCTGTTGCCTACCTGGTGAACGAAGCCTGGTTTTGCGGATTACCATTTTTCAGCGATCCACGTGCGTTAATCCCTCGCTCACCAATAGCAGAACTGATCGCCAACGGATTTCAGCCGCTGCTGGAGCAAGCCCCCGATTCTATCCTGGACATGTGCACGGGTAGTGGCTGCATTGGAATTGCATGTGCTGTTGCATTTCCAAACGCGCAGGTGGACCTGGTCGACATCAGTGAAGACTGTCTGGCTCTTGCTCGGGAAAATATTGGTCGACATGGCGCCTCTGAGCGCGTGTCGGCCGTGCAGTCGGATCTGTTTGAAAACCTGCAGCGCAAGTATGACCTTATAGTAGCGAACCCCCCTTATGTGTCTGGCGAAGAAATCGCCGAGCTACCTGCAGAATATCTTCATGAGCCGAGGCTGGGATTGGAGTCAGCTGAACAGGGGCTGCAGATTCCTCTGCGTATACTACAGCAGGCAGCTGACTACCTTGATGATGATGGGTTGCTGATCATGGAAGTAGGGTATAGCTGGGAACAATTGCAATCCCGGCTGGCGGATGTGCCATTGTTGTGGCTGGAGTTTGAGAGTGGTGGTGACGGTGTGATGGCAATCACCGCCAGTGAGTTGGTGAAGTTCAGGGAAATGTTGATTTAGTGTACAATGCGGGCCTTTTTTGGCCAGCCCAATCCCGCATCTGTCAGGCGGCATCCCATGTCAGGCAATAGTTTCGGTAAATTATTCACGGTCACCAGTTTCGGTGAGAGTCACGGCCCCGCACTGGGCTGTGTGGTCGATGGCTGTCCGCCAGGCCTGGAACTCAGTGAAGAAGATATGCAGCGGGACCTGGATCGACGCAAACCGGGGCAATCGCGCTTTACCACCCAGCGCCGTGAAGACGATGCGGTGAAAATCCTGTCTGGCGTATTCGAAGGCAAGACTACTGGCACCCCGATTGGTTTATTGATCGAAAACACAGACCAGAGATCCAGGGACTACAGCAAGATCAAAGACCGATTCAGGCCAGCCCATGCGGATTTCAGCTATTTTCGAAAGTATGGCATCCGTGACTACCGCGGTGGTGGGCGCGCTTCGGCGAGAGAGACAGCAATGCGCGTCGCAGCCGGCGCGATCGCCAAAAAATACCTGGCCCAGGAATACGGCGTGCAGATACATGGTTATCTGAGCCAGCTTGGACCGATTGCCATCGAACAGGTGCAGCTCGAGCAGGTGGACCAGAATCCGTTTTTCTGCCCCGATCCCGACAAGGTGAAGGCAATGGAAGAGTATATGGCCGCCCTGAGCAAAGAGGGCAACTCAATTGGCGCGAAGATTTCGGTGCAGGCCTCTAATGTGCCCACTGGCCTTGGCGAACCTATATTTGATCGCCTGGATGCCGATATTGCCAAGGCGATGATGAGTATCAACGCGGTGAAGGGGGTCGAGATCGGTGCCGGATTCGATTCAGTAACCCAGAAAGGCTCAGAGCATCGCGATGAGATCACTGCAACTGGATTTCTGAGCAATCACGCGGGAGGCGTGCTCGGTGGCATCTCCAGCGGCCAGGATATCCTGGTCAATATGGCCCTGAAACCCACGTCCAGCATCAGGATTCCCGGGCGTTCAATCGATGAACAGGGTAATGAGATCGAGGTCGTGACCACCGGACGCCATGATCCATGTGTTGGTATTCGCGCCACCCCCATCGCTGAGGCGATGCTGGCCCTGGTGCTGATGGATCATCTGCTCCGCCAACGGGCCCAGAACCCGGACCGGGTCAGCCCTGCAGGTTCGACAGAATAAGCAGTAGATATTGTTTAATTTCAAATAGTTAAGCTAATTTATTAATAATTGGCTTTAGATGGTAGTACACATGAGCGGTAAAACTTTATACGACAAGATCTGGAATGCCCATCTGGTCAAAGAACGGGAAGATGGCACCTCGCTGATCTATATAGACAGGCAGTTAATCCACGAGGTCACTTCCCCCCAGGCATTTGAGGGATTACGCATTGCTGGCCGCAAGCCATGGCGGGCCGATGCGAACTACGCCACGCCAGACCACAATATCCCAACAACCCGGGATGAGCGGCGCCAGGGACTCGATGGCATCAAGGATCCCGTGTCCAAGATCCAGGTCAAGACACTTGATGATAATTGTAATGATTTCAATATCTTCGAAATTAAAATGAATGATTTACGTCAAGGTATTGTGCATGTAGTGGGTCCTGAGCAGGGCATTACCTTGCCAGGCATGACCATCGTGTGTGGAGACTCCCATACCTCCACACACGGGGCGCTTGGTGCCCTGGCCCATGGTATTGGCACCTCGGAAGTGGAACATGTACTGGCTACCCAGTGTCTGATGCAGAAAAAGATGAAAAACATGCTGGTACGAGTCGATGGCCAGCTGCCAACCGGTGTTACTGCCAAAGACATCGTGCTGGCGATCATCGGCAGGATCGGCACCGCGGGTGGTACCGGCTACACCATCGAATTTGGTGGCGAAGCGATCCGTTCACTGAGTGTGGAAGGGCGCATGACCGTCTGCAATATGGCTATCGAAGCGGGCGCGCGCGCCGGCCTGGTGGCAGTTGACCAGACTACACTGGACTATATCAAGGGCCGCCCCCTGGCGCCGTCTGGTGAGCTATGGGATAAGGCTTGTGAAGCCTGGCTGCAGCTGGTTAGCGATGAGGACGCCGAGTGGGACGCAATCGTAGAGCTTGATGCCGCAAGCATCGAACCTCAGGTCACCTGGGGTACTTCGCCAGAAATGGTAGCGCCTGTCAGTGGTCTGGTACCCGATCCGAGCGCCGAGCAAGACGAAACCCGGCGGCAAAATATCGAGCAAGCCCTTAAATACATGGGCCTGCAAGGGGGCACGGCGATCAAGGATATCGAGCTGGATTGCGTGTTTATCGGTTCCTGCACCAATTCGCGCATCGAGGACCTGCGGGAGGCCGCGAAAATCGTTGCCGGCAAGAAGAAGGCAGACAATGTGGAGCTGGCTCTGGTGGTGCCAGGCTCGGGATTGGTGAAGCAGCAGGCTGAGGCCGAAGGTCTGGACAAAATATTCGAAGCTGCAGGGCTGGAATGGCGGGAGCCCGGATGCTCCATGTGCCTGGCTATGAACGCTGATCAACTGGGTGAGGGCAAACATTGCGCTTCAACCTCGAACCGCAATTTCGAGGGGCGTCAGGGATTCGGGGGTCGTACCCACCTGGTCAGCCCCGCAATGGCTGCCGCAGCGGCAGTACATGGTCATTTTGTCGATGTACGTGAGCTTTAGGGGAT
>CAYTLI010000105.1:0-9089 GCA_964438455.1 uncultured Pseudohongiella sp. | reverse complement strand
CATCCCAGCGCAAAAATTCATCAGGACGTCACCATCGGTCCCTGGTGCGTCATCGGTCCCAACGTCGAAATAGGTGCGGGAACGATTCTGGAATCTCATGTGGTAATACGCAGCAACACGCGCATGGGCGAGAATAATCATCTCTATCAATTCAGCTCAGTAGGTGAAGAACCCGCCGACAAGAAATTTGAAGGTGAGGAGACCTGGCTGGAGATAGGTGACAACAACGTATTTCGCGAAGGCGTCACCCTGCACCGGGGAACCGGGGCGGGTGGTGGAATTACAAAGATTGGCTCCAACAATCTGATGATGGCCTACGCACACGTGGCACACGACTGCATCGTAGGCAGCAATGTCATCTTTGCCAACAATGTGGGCTTGTGTGGTCACGTTGAAATTGATGATTGGGTATTTCTGGGTGGCTATGCTGGCGTCAACCAGTTCCTGTCCATCGGTGCCCATGCTTACGTGGGTGGCATGACTCACATCAACAGCGATGTGCCAGCCTATATGATTGTCAGTGGGCGACCTGCGGTTGTGCGCAGTATCAATACCATCGGCCTTGAGCGCCGTGGCTTCGACAAGGAAACCATCCTCGACTTGCGGGAAGCTTTTAAAGTGATCTACAAGCGCAATTACAGTCTGCAGGAGGCCATTGATCAGCTCAAGGTGATGAGTGAGAGTCGCCAGGAGTTGGAAGTTCTGGTCAAGTCTCTGGAATCTTCCAAGAAAGGCATTACCCGTTAATTGATTGCGCACGTGTATCTCCACTGCGCACTTCTAGCCGATAGACTTCGATGGATCAGCAGATGCGCATTGGAATCGTAGCGGGGGAAAAATCAGGCGACATTCTGGGTGCGGGATTGATCTCCGCGCTGCAGGCACACTATCCAGATGCAGAGTTCGTCGGTGTGGGCGGCCCGGGTATGGAAGCCCTGGGTTGTCAGTCGATTACGTCCATGGAGCGGCTTTCGGTCATGGGTTTCGTCGAACCGCTGGGTCGGCTTCCTGAGCTACTTCAGCTCAAAAAAGATCTCGAAAAGCTGTATGCGGAGAATCCGCCGGATGTTTTCATCGGCATAGACTCCCCGGACTTCAATCTGCGCCTCGAAGCCGCGCTCAAGCCGCTGGGCATTCCTACCGTTCACTATGTGAGTCCGAGCGTCTGGGCATATCGGCAAGGCCGAATTCACAAGATCAAACAGGCTGTCGACCTGATGTTGACCCTGTTCCCCTTCGAGACGGCAATCTATGCAGAACATGGTGTCTCTGCGACCTGCGTTGGTCACCCGCTGGCCGATCAGATTGGATTCGAAGATCATCGGGCCGAAAGTCGCGCACGTTTCGAGCTGGCAGATGATGACCCGGTACTCGCGTTACTCCCGGGCAGCCGCAGTAGCGAGATCAACCGGTTAGCGCCGCTGTTCTTTAGTGCCGCCCTGGAGTCCCTCCAGCAGGTACCCCGGTTAAAATTTCTCATACCTTTTAGTGGTGTCGAAGCGAGAGCGTGTATCGATGAACAGCTGCACGCCTTGTCGATACTCGGTCATGATCAATTCATCCTGGTGGAAGATTCCCAGGCTGCAATGAGTGCTGCAGACTTCGCGTTGTTAGCCAGTGGTACCGCAACCCTGGAGGCGATGTTGTTGCGCCGGCCGATGGTGGTCTGCTACAAGCTTGCCGCACTGACTTATTTTTTCGCTTCCCGCATGGTCAAGGTGCCCCATATTGCCTTGCCCAATCTGCTGTCCGGAAAATCACTGGTACCAGAGTATGTTCAGCACGAGATCAGGATTCCTGTGCTGCGGGATGAAATCGTGAAATTCTTCAGGACTGGGAAACCCGATCAGACATTGATGGCGGAATTCGACAGTCTGCATCATGAATTGCGCAAAGATGCTTCCGCGGCGGCAGCGAAGGCGGTGGTCGGTCTACTCAAGCAGACCCGCGCATGACCTATAACAATCCCCTGTTCGCAGATGATGATTTCCATGGCAGGGGCAGGGAGCCTTTTGCTGGTACCGATGAAGTCGGCCGTGGCCCCCTGGCTGGTGAAGTCGTCGCCGCAGCGGTTATCCTGGATCCGGATCAACCGATTAGCGGGCTGGATGACTCGAAGAAACTTTCAGAGCGACAGCGAGAGCGATGCTTCCAGGAAATCTGTGCCAAGGCCCAGGCCTATGCTATCGCCTCGGCGACGGTTGCCGAAATCGACCAACTGAATATTCTTCACGCCAGTCTTCTAGCCATGCAACGTGCGGTAACTCAATTGGCGGTACAACCGGCATTCGTTTACGTGGATGGCAATCGCTGTCCCGACTGGCACTATCCGTCGCAGGCGGTGGTGAAGGGTGATTCCCGTGTGCCGGCGATAGCGGCTGCCTCGATTCTGGCGAAGGTTACTCGTGATCGAGAGATGGTTGAGATGGATGCGCGTTATCCGGGTTATGGTTTTGCGCGGCATAAGGGATATCCCACTGCACAGCATTTGAGTGCGTTGCGGAAGCTTGGTCCATGTGAGTTGCACAGGACATCGTTTGCACCTGTTGCTGAGCTGTTGAATGAAGCGTGAATTCAATCCGCATTGGATCGTGGAAGGGAGCCGTCAGTGATTTTTGGGACACGCCAACGCATGAAAACCGTGTTTGCGAACTGCTAATTATTTTCGGGACACGCCGTAAATCCATCCATGGAGGCTCGGGAGCGGCATCCCTGCCGCTCACGGTCCCTCATCTAATTACCAGTCCGCATCCACTGACTTCGGTGCAATGCTCGGGCTTCCGAACTCAGTTACTGGCGGTGGTAACAGAGTAAACTTCTGGGTCGAAAAAAGGTATATTGTCTCCTTCTAAAACCACTAGCCGAACTCACTCACTTTAAGCTGAATGTCAGAGTCCAACCCGCCGAGCACCTTTACTCACCTCCGACTGCACACCGAGTTCTCTATTACCGACGGCCTGCTCCGCATCAATCCTCTTTTGGAGAAGTTGCGTGAACTCAGTATGCCTGCGGTTGCCATCACCGACCTGTCCAACCTGTTCGGATTGATCAAATTTTATTCAGGTGCGGAGAAGTCGGGCATCAAGCCCATCTGTGGCTGTGATGTGCGCGTGATAGACGAGGAAGGCAATGTCTCCCAGATCGTGCTGCTGGTTAAGGACAAGACCGGCTATCTCAACCTGACGCAATTGATATCTGATTTGTATACGCAGGCAGAGGGCATAGCCAATCCCGAGATTACTGTTGCCAAGCTGGCTACCTGCAGTGAGGGATTGATCGCGCTTTCAGGTGCACAGAACAGCGATATTGGTAGCGCATTGTTAAACGGAGAGCATGGAGACGCTGAGGCCAGGTTGCAGGCGTGGATGAAAATGTTCCCCGGCAACTTCTACGTGGAGCTGCAGAGGGTAGGCAAGGCAGAAGAGGAACCGTATATTGCCGCTGCGCTGGGTCTGGCAGAAAAGTACGCCTGTCCCGTGGTCGCCACCAACGATGTGCGCTTTCTCGATCGGGAGGAATTCGAGGCTCACGAGGTGAGGGTGTGCATCAACGATCGCAGGACGCTGGATGATCCTCGCCGGCCGCGCAACTACACCGAGCAGCAATACCTGAAGAGTGCGGAAGAGATGGCGCAATTGTTTCAGGACATCCCGGAAGCAATTGAAAATGCCAGTGAGATTGCCCGGCGCTGCACCCTGAGCCTGCAGCTTGGCCAGCCCAGCCTGCCTAATTATCCGGTACCCAACGATTCCAGCCTTGAAGACTACCTGTGCAGCCTGAGCACGGAAGGTCTGGAAAGGCGCCTGCGCGACCTGTTTGGCGACGAGTTGGATGCCGCGCGACGCAAACCGTACACAGATCGACTAGAGATGGAGCTGGGCATCATTAATCAGATGGGATTTGCCGGCTACTTTCTCATCGTCATGGAATTTATCCAGTGGGCAAAGCAGGCGGATATCCCGGTTGGCCCGGGGCGGGGTTCAGGCGCGGGCTCTATTGTTGCCTATGCCCTGGGCATCACAGACCTGGATCCGCTGCGCTATGACTTGCTGTTCGAGCGATTCCTTAATCCGGAACGAATCTCCATGCCGGACTTCGACGTGGATTTCTGCATGGAGGGGCGCGATCGCGTCATCCAGCATGTTGCTGACCTCTATGGCAAGGAAGCAGTCGCACAGATCATCACCTTTGGCACCATGGCGGCGAAGGCGGTGGTGCGTGACGTCGCCCGTGTGCAGGGTAAACCCTATGCGCTGGCGGACAAGCTATCCAAACTGATCCCATTCGAGCCGGGCATGACGCTCAGCAAGGCATTCGAGGTGGAGCCGCAACTGGGAGAGTTCGTCGATGGTGACGATGACGCCCAGGAAATCATGGAGATGGCCTACAAGCTGGAGGGCATTACCCGCAACGTGGGTAAGCATGCCGGGGGTGTGGTCATCGCGCCTACCAGGTTGACTGATTTCACCCCGCTTTACTGTGAACCCAGCGGTGAGAGCCTGGTTACCCAGTTTGACAAGAACGATGTGGAAACCGCCGGCCTGGTCAAGTTTGATTTCCTCGGCCTGCGCACCCTGACCATCATCGACTGGGCAGTAAAAATGGTGAACGAGCAGCTTCCTGAAGGGGAGCAGCCAATCGATATCAACCACCTTCCACTCGATGATGAGTCTGTCTACAAGCTGATGCAGCGCGCGGAGACCACAGCGGTGTTCCAGCTGGAAAGTCGGGGCATGAAAGAGTTGATCAAACGCCTCGCTCCCAACTGCTTCGAAGACATTATCGCGTTGGTGGCCCTGTTTCGTCCGGGTCCGCTGCAGTCGGGCATGGTCGATGACTTTATCGATCGCAAGCACGGTCGCACCCGGGTCGAATATCCTCACCCTGAGCTGGAGCCAGTGCTGTCCAATACCTATGGTGTCATTCTGTACCAGGAGCAGGTCATGCAGATCGCCCAGGTGCTGGCCAACTACACTCTCGGTGGCGCGGACATCCTGCGCAAGGCCATGGGCAAGAAAGATCCCGATGAGATGGCGAAGCAGCGAGAGACTTTCATGGACGGTGCGCAGGCCAGGGACATCGACGCGAAACTGGCCGGATCTATCTTCGATCTGATGGAGAAATTTGCCGGTTACGGTTTCAACAAGTCGCACTCCGCAGCTTACGCGTTGGTGTCTTACCAGACAGCCTGGCTGAAGGCACACTATCCAGCTTATTTCATGGCTGCTGTGTTATCCGCTGATATGCAGAACACAGACAAGATCGTGACTCTCATCGATGAGTGTAATCAGATGGGGCTCAATATCGTGCCACCGGACGTGAATGTGGGTGAATTCAATTTCACCGTGAACGGCGATGGTGACATTGTCTACGGGCTGGGTGCTATCAAGGGCCTGGGGGCGGGGCCGGTTGATTGCCTGTTGGCAGCACGTACTGAGGCGCCATTCACCAGCTTGCTCGACCTGTGCCTGCGGGTTGATGCACAGACCGTCAACAAGCGCACCATGGAAGCGCTGATTCGGTCTGGTGCCCTCGATAAACTGATCGATGGTGATGTGGATTACTCCCGCGCAGCATTGAGCGTGATGCTACCGGATACCATGCAGGCGGCTGAGCAGAGCAGTCGCAATCAGGCCAGTGGTGTCGATGACCTGTTTGGCGAGATTACGCCGGCGGAGCCCGCGACTGAGGGTGTTGGTGGAAACCTGGATGTAAAACCCTGGTCGGAACAGCAACGCTTGCAGGCGGAAAAGGAAGCTCTTGGCCTTTACCTGTCCGGCCACCCGGTGAATGAATATTTACCGGAGCTTAAGCAGATCACCGGCAACAGGCTGGTCGCCCTGCGACCCGAGCGCGGGTTGCAACTCGTGGGTGGCTCACTCTACGATTTTCGCATCATGAAGGGCAAGAACGGCAGTTCCTTTGCCTTTGTAACTCTTGATGATGGCAGTGCCCGCTTCGAGGTAACACTTTTTAAGGAATTTGACGAGTATCGTCACCTGCTGCAGAAAGATTCGATTGTCATCGTGGAATGTTCCGTCGAAGTCGACGATCGTAATGGCGGCGTGCGTGGCAGGGTGAAGCGCATCATGACACTGCAGGAGGCGCGCAAGAAGTTTGCCTGTCGCCTGAAGGTCAAGTTGCGCGCCAGCTCCCTGCAGCCCAGCTTCTGTGACCACCTGGAATCGATTCTGCAGCCCTATCGCAAGCCGCTATCCATGCCCGCCATCGTCGGTGCCACCGGCACTGACGGAGAACCAGTCGAGATGCCGCCCGCGAGCCAGGAGCAGGAAGCCTGCAAGGTAATGGTGAGCTATGAACGGGATGACTCTCAAGGGTGTATAATGCTGGGCCAGGAATGGTGTGTTTCGCCCTCTGAAGAACTGATCCAGCGCTTACGCATGGAGTTTGGCAGGGACACGGTTGAACTGGATTACCGGCGATCGATTAGCCTGAATTAGCGAGAAGTACTCCGGCCAGCAAGGGCTGGAGGTGACAAATGGACTGAGCATGGACCCGAATTACCTCGAATTTGAACAGCCTATTGCAGAGCTGGAAGCCAAGATTCGCGAGTTGCGCCTGGTGGGCACTGATAACGATCTCAACATCAATGAAGAGATCCAGAATCTGCAAACCAAGAGCACCAAGCTCACTGAAAAGATTTACGCTAACCTGAGTCCCTGGCAGATTTCCCAGGTTGCGCGACATCCCCTGCGTCCCTATACCCTTGATTTTATCGAGCTTATCTTCACCGATTTCGATGAGCTTCATGGCGATCGCCTGTTTGCCGATGATCTGGCCATCATTGGTGGTCTGGCCAGGCTCGATGATCGTGCCGTGATGGTCATCGGTCACCAGAAGGGCAGGGGCACCAAGGAAAAGGTCCGGCACAACTTCGGTATGCCAAGGCCAGAAGGATATCGCAAGGCGAGACGGCTGGTTAAACTCGCCGAGCAATATCGATTGCCAGTGCTGACATTTATAGATACACCTGGCGCCTATCCGGGAATGGATTCTGAAGAGAGAGGAATCAACGAAGCAATTGCCGAAAACATGGCAATGATGTCTCGCGTGCGCACTCCGCTCATAGCAACCGTTACCGGGGAAGCCAATTCCGGTGGTGCGATCGCTATTGGTGTTGCCGACCAGCTGAACATGTTGCAGTACTCAACCTACACGGTCATTACCCCGGAAGGTTGTGCAACCATCTTGTGGAAGTCGGCCGATCACGCTGCTGCCGCCGCCGAAGCCATGGGTGTCACTTCCGCGCGTTTGCAGGAGCTGGGTATCGTGGATCAAACCATTGCAGAACCTCTAGGTGGCGCTCATCGGGATGTGGCAGCAACCTCTGCAAACATAAAAACAGCCTTGTTGGCGCAACTGGACCGTCTTCAGGCGATGGATATCGACGAACTGGTCGGTCGACGCTATGAAAGACTGATGAGTTACGGCATCAATAGCCAATAAGATGAAGCCGGTGCTCCGGCAACCCGTCATGCCTGCGGCCATGAGTCGCTCATCATGAAACTTGTAATCGATACTCTTGCCAATGCTCTCGCCGCTGCTCCTCCCGGCGAACAATACGTCGTGGCGCTCAGCGGTGGTGTCGACTCGGTAGTATTGCTGCACGCTATGGTACAGCTGCGAGACCAGGCACGAATCGAGCCTCGATTGTCCGCCATCCACATCAATCACGGACTGCAAGAGCAGGCCGACGACTGGCAATCATTCTGCCAATCCCTGTGTGAAACCTGGCAGGTGCCGCTTCAGCTGCAGAAAGTAAAAGTTCCCCCCGGCGCATCCCTCGAGAACGCGGCGCGCGAGAGCCGTTACCAGGCATTCGCCGAGTTGCTGCCACCGCAGGCGCTGCTGCTGCTGGCCCATCATCTGGATGACCAGTTGGAAACCCTGCTGCTGCGTCTGCTCAGGGGTGCCGGCCCGGCTGGGCTGCAGGGCATGCCCAGGCAGCGCGAGGTGGGTGATGGGATGCTGTTTCGGCCATTGCTGGATATCTCCCGTGACCAGATTATCGACTATGGTCAGCGTAACCGTTTGCAATGGGTCGAGGACGAGAGTAACCAGCAGCTGCACCACGACAGGAATTACCTGCGACAGCAGGTTTTTCCATTGCTCGAGGCAAGATGGCCAGGCTATCGCGACAGCTGGGCCAAGAGCCTGACGCTGCTTGGAGAAGCCGGGCAGATGTTGCGGGAGATTGCTGAGCAGGATTTAAAGGCTGTTGCTTCTGAGCAAGGTCGTCTGCGAGTGAGCAGGCTGCGCACACTGAGCGCCGCCAGGCAACGGCAGCTAATCCGTTTCTGGATGCAGCAGCTCGGTCTGGCTGAGCCCGGGTGGAACCAGCTACAGCAACTGGTACAAGAGGTGCTCGAGCAGGAAGAGGGTAGCGGTAAATTGCAGTTGGAAGGCTGTTGCCTGCAGGTTTATAACGATGAGCTCTATGCGCTGAAAGAGTTGCCGGACATTGAGAGCAACGGCTTTGAAAAAATCGAAATTGAAATGCAGGCCCGTCTGCTTCCGGGCAACGGTTACCTGGATTTCCAGCAACAGCAGGGCCTGGGCCTGTCTGCACAATGCGATCAACTGGAGCTGCGCTACCGTCAGGGTGGTGAATCAATTGCCTTAACGGGCAGGCCAGGCAAATCATTGAAAAAACTGTTCCAGGAATATGCGATCCCGCCGTGGTTACGGGATCGTATTCCCTTGCTGTTTCACCAGGGGGAGTTGGTTTGTGTGCCGGGCCTCGGCATCGCAGAGAGTGCGTTGGCGGCGCAGGGTGAACCCGGATACGCGGTTTGCTGGCAACCACCTGAGTCCGAGTTCAATCTTCGAGGCCTGCAGTCACATTCTGCTCTGCGTGCACCAAATAACGATATTGCAGATTGAGCTTGTATAACCCTTCTGGTAGGCTGTAGTTCCATCTGTGTGGGTCAGATTCTACTGACTTTGTTTTTCTGGATGGGGCTTCAATGACGCGTTATATCTTCATTACCGGTGGTGTTGTTTCGTCACTGGGCAAAGGCATTACTTCGGCGTCACTCTCTGCAATTCTCGAGGCTCGCGGCCTCAAG
>CAYTLI010000104.1:0-9214 GCA_964438455.1 uncultured Pseudohongiella sp. | reverse complement strand
TGTTCTTTTCTTTTTTGTAAGGCAACGCTCAGGACTATCGCAACTGGCGGAGAAACTTGCAACCAGTCTTGCCTCGCGATTAATCTATTGAAGTCACCTGTATCCCGAGCGCTATGAATCAAGAACTCCACTACCTGCCCTTGCATGAGATTGCACAACTCATCGAAAGCAAGCAACTCTCCCCGGTTGAGCTAACAGAACATCTGCTTAACAGAATTGATTCGCTGGACAGCAAACTCAACAGTTACGCAACTGTCACAGCCGAGCTTGCCCTGAGACAAGCGAGGCAGGCAGAAGCCGAAATCAAGGCAGGCAACTATCGAGGCCCGCTCCACGGCGTACCGATTGCAGTAAAAGATCTTTGCTATACCAGCAACATCAGAACCATGGGTGGCCTGAAAGTTCGCAAGGATTTCATTCCGGACTTCGACGCCACAGTGGTTACAAAACTTGCTGACGCCGGCGCCGTCTTGCTCGGCAAACTAGCGCTCACCGAAGGGGCACTATCCGGTTACCACAAAGACTTCGACATACCAGTCAATCCCTGGGGCGAAGATCTCTGGGTAGGAGTTTCCTCCAGCGGCTCCGGCGTAGCTACTGCAGCAGGGCTTTGTTTTGCATCACTGGGCACAGATACCGGGGGTTCGATTCGCTACCCATCCATGGCGAACGGCATCGTTGGTTTGAAACCCACATACGGCCGGGTAAGCCGCCATGGCGTGATCGAGCTTGCGGGTTCACTGGATCATGTTGGCCCGATGACCAGGTCGGTAATAGATGCGGCGTTGATGCTCGAAGCCATTGCAGGGAGAGATTATCACGACCCCACCTCGCTGGATGAGCCCGTTCCGCAAGCCAGGCTAGGCACTGACGCTGACTTGTCAGGAATACGCATTGGCATCGACGAAGACTACATCGGCAATGGCACAAACCCTGGCCTGGTCGAAGCAATACATGAAGTCATCAAGGTGCTGGATTCACTGGGCGCAGAACTGATTGGTATCGATATGCCAAAGGACGATCCGATGGATCTGCGCAATGCCTGGCTACCCGTCGTCGCATTCGAAGCCTTCCAGGCTCATGCAGAATTTTATCCTGCCAGGGCCAATGAATACGGCGGCTATCTCGGCGATGCGCTGAAGATGGGTCATGAAATGGGCCAGCAGGACTATGAGCAAGCAACGAAAATCAGGCAACAGATAGCTGATCACTTTGAAGCCGAGCTGAACAAGGTTGATGCGGTGATTTGCCCGTCTGGCGGTTCTGTGTTTTCAGTGGAGAAAGAGATTCAGTACGGCAACATGGAATCTCTCAAACCAGTGATACGCCAGTTCCAGGGACAGTTCACCTTACCGGCTGACCTGGCCGGCACACCGACACTCACGGTACCCTGCGGATTCTCGGACCGAAAATCTCCTTATGCGGTGCAGTTCCTGGGTAGCAAACTAACTGAAGCAACTTTGTGCAGAATAGGTGCTGCGTATCAGTCAGCTACCGATTGGCACAAGCAGCATCCCGCGATCTAGGTAACAGCCAGCTTTTCCCTGAACTCAGGCTTGTCGTAGGCCTTCTCTTCGACAATCTTCCTTAATATATGAGTTGCTCGCCAGATTTCTTCGAAGCTCAAAATCAGGGGCGAAAAACCAAAGCGCAATATATTTGGCTCCCGATAGTCGACCATCACACCTTCCTTGTGCAAGGCCCGCGAGATACTCCAGGCCTGCGGATGTGAGAATGCCAGTTGCCCGCCCCGATCCTCACTTCTTGCTGGTGACTCAAGGACCAGCTCTTGCAGGCCCGGCTCCTTCTGCACCAGTTCCACGAATAATTCGCCCAGCGCGCGCGCCTTGTTATGCAATGCAGTGGTTTCTACATCAGCAAAAACATCAAGCGCCGTATCCAGTGCAGCCAGAGAAAGAATGTTAGGGGTACCAACCAGAAACTGGGCCATGCCTTTTGCTGGTTTGTATGCTGGCTCGAAAGCGAAGGCATTTTCATGCCCCATCCAGCCCTGCAAAGGTTGCTGGAACTGATCATGAAGGCTGGCGTTGGCATAGATGAAGGCGGGAGCGCCCGGACCGCCATTGAGAAATTTGTATCCACAACCCACCGCGAAATCCACCTGCCACTCATCGAGCGCCAGCGGCACGACACCGACGCTGTGCGACAGATCCCAGATAACCAGGGCACCGTGCTCATGAGCAGCCCGCGTGAGACTGGCTATGTCATGCATGGCCCCGCTGCGAAAATTCACCTGGGTGAGATAGAGCACGGCAATATCATTATCCAGGGACGTTGCCAGCTCTTGCTCGGCAACAGTGCGCAATTGCATGCGAGTGGAGCCTAGCAAGGACTCCAGCCCCTGAGCCATGTAGAGATCGGTAGGAAAGTTATCTGTCTGGGAAAGAACAACTGACCGATCTGGTCGAAGCTGCAAAGCCGCAACCAGCACCTTGAACAGATTTATCGACACGGAATCACAGCAAATGACCTGGCCCGCTGCCGCACCAACTAGCGGGGCCAACTTCTCGCCAACCTGCTGCGGCATGTCGATCCAGCCATGCATGTTCCAGCTGCTGATGAGATCGCCGCCCCACTCGTCATTTATCAATGACTGCATGCGGGCGGGCACCGACGATGGCAGCGGTCCGAGGGAATTGCCGTTCAGGTAGATGATGTTATCCGGGAGGTCGAAGACGGCACGCTTATGAGCGAGAGGATCGTCCTGGTCCAGCCGGAGTACTTCAGCGGGAATCAACTAGAAGAGCCCCTCGATCAAGGTAAGCATGTAAGCGAATGCACCGGTACCAGCGTGGATCCAGTCAAAATGTCCGGCACCCTGGAACACGTGCGTGACTGCCCCTTCAAGGTCTGCCTGATCCATTGGAACAATCTCATCCACATCACCCTGAAACAGCAGCGTCCTGGTTAGCAGGGGTTTGTGCGCCGGATTGGCGTCCTCATAATCTTGTGGCACCTCCTCTACAGTTCCCTGCATAAACTGCGGCGTTGCCACCTGGCAGCTATTGTTGCCAAGACTGTACTGCTCGATATCAACTATGGCGGCCAGACCAACAACCAGGTCAATAGATGGCGCTACCGCCGGATCAATCCCGGCAAGAAGTGCCAGGTGTCCCCCGGCAGAATGCCCCAATACCGCCACCCGCTCTGTATCGACTTCTTCACTATCTAACTGGTTTAACGCGAGTATGCCTGCCCTGATGTCCTCGTAGGTTCCTGGCCAACCACCACCCTGATCCCCGGTGCGCCGGTACTCCAGTGCCCACACTGCATAGCCCATATTGGCCAGCGCGGTATTGAGACCGTAGGTATGCGAGATGTCGAATGAATTCAGCCAGCAACCACCATGAATCATCACGATCAATGGCGCGGGCTGTATGCTCTGGGGCAACCACAGTTCTCCGAACTGCAAAGCATCCGGACCATAGCTGATTCGGGCATCGGGCTCACGAGCAGGCTCGGCAAGCACAGCATCGAAAGGTACATTCGAAAGCAACTCTTGCTGCGCCGCGCTGGTCATAGCGCACAGGCATAAACAGCTTGCTATGAAAATTCTGCAGTTGGGTAGCACTGATTGGACGAGACTGGTCACTGGCCTACAGCTTCGCTTGAGCGAGAAAACGAGCCAGTACTATAGCAAAACCGGGGAGAAGAAGAATGCTATTGGCGACCAGCAGCGATCAGACGAGAGCCTGCTTCGGGGGCGCTTGCTCCCTGCCCTCTTCACTTCCGCCGACCCATTTCTCCATCAGCGCGCAGGTCACCAGGTCACCGGTGACATTGATCGCGGTTCTGCTCATGTCGAGGATACGGTCAACGCCCATGATGAAGGCAACGCCTGCCGCGGGTATACCAACGGTCTCCAGTACCATGGCCAGAATAACGATACCGACCCCCGGCGTGGCGGGTGAACCGATTGACGCGCCCACGGCCATGGCAACGACCAGCGCCAACGCGCCCATGCCCAGCTCCACGCCATATACCTGGGCGATGAACACAGTGGCCACGGCCTGGTAGAGTGCTGTGCCATTCATGTTAATGGTGGCGCCAAGAGGAATAACGAACTGAGAGATCGACGGGTGTACGCCGAAATGTTCCTCTGCCGTCTTGATCGACAAGGGCATTACTGTTGCCGAGCTGGAGGTTGAGAAAGCCAACAACAATACATCCCGCGCTGCGCTCAAGAACTTCAACGGATGTTCACCGACAAAGATCAGCAACATCAGCATATAGACGCACAACATGATGAGCAGACCGATGATCACGGTGACAACGTAGATCGCCATCCCCAACAAGGCTCCCAGCCCAATCTGTGTCGTGAGCTGCGCCATCAAACCAAACACAGCAACTGGCGCCAGCTTCATCGCCCAGCGCACCACGGTCATACAGACTTCCTGCAGCGATCCGAGCAGCTCCAGCATGGGCTTGGACTGGTCCGGCTTCATGGACACCAGCGCGATACCGAAAATAACCGAGAAGATGACGATCTGCAGCATCTCACCTTCCACCATGGCATCGAGTGGATTACCGGGCAGCAATCCCACCAGGGTTTCTGGCAGCGCAACGATGTTTGGGCCAGCAGGGGTTTCCGGTGCATCGACCACTGGCTGGCCCTGCGCAAGCGAAGTAAGCGAGGCTCCGGGCTCGATGACGCCGGCGATAAACAAACCTATCGCCGCTGCCAAAGCTGTAGTCGCGGCAAAAAACAGGGTCACTCGCACGCCGAGCCGCTTCAGCTGTTCAATATTTTCGCTGGCGGCAAGTCCCCGAATCACCGAGGCGATAACCAGGGGAATGACGATCATCTGAATAGTCGCAAGGAACAAGCGGCCGGGCAGCGCCAGCCAGCTACCGATAGTGGTGCCTGTCTGTGGATTCACCAGCCCTACTGATGGCCCCAGCGTTGTTCCCACAACGAGCCCAAGGAACATGCCAATAAGAACTTTCAGCCAGAGCCTGCCCTCCACCAGCCCGGCAAGCTGCCCACTCAGCCGGGACAGGGAGCGCGGATGCAGGTGTTCGAGTGCATGTAAGGGATTCAATGTCATAGGGATGTATCTAATTCAATCGTCAGGCCAGCCTAACAATGAGCACAACAGGACAATTGATTTTCCTCAATTGCCAACAAAAAAGCCCGCGCTCTTTTTCAGAGGCGGGCTTTTTTTGCTAACTACTTTTCCGACTAGTGTGGGTCGTTTGAATATTCAGTCCCGTTGATCGGAATCATCAGGTGTGCACCGGATGTACCTGAACGCATCATCCAGGGCGTACCCTTACCTGCCAGGGCATTTTCACGCTGACGTCCTTCCGGCATACCTAACTCTTCCGCGGTAGCAAATGGCAGGGAGACCACCATCAGGTACTGGATTCGATCTGGCGTGTCAAAGCGACGATAGGCGAAGGAACCAAATTTTCTTGCCGGGATTCTGCCTTCATCTTCCGCTTTCTGCATCGCCATTTGCAGCTCTTCGCCTTCTAGCCCCTGGGCAGAAAGCTTGGCTTGCAGGTCATTTCGGGCGCGCTGAGCAACTGGACCACAGCGGGTGAATCCTTCCTCATCAGTTGGCCGGCATTCCACGTGGTTGCTGCCAACTTTCAGAGTCACGCGATTGCCATCTTCATCATAGGTATAAACGGTGGCATCGGCGCGTAAATCTTCTGGCAACGGAGAGAGTGCCTTCTCAATCGTGGCCTGGTCTGATTGTGCGGCCAAGGGGCCGGACACCAATAATGCCGCTGCCATCATTGTCAGCGCACTGTTTCTCTTTAACATGACTTCCTCCTGAGCTTAATTCTTATACTGTCACGGGTGGCATTCTACGGTATTGCCGACCATAGCCACAGATTTTCTGCTGATCTTGATCAAGAATCTGGCAAAATAGGCCCCTGTAGCGGCAGCGATACTTACCAAAACCCCGAAAATTCAGTAAGTTGGTCTCGCCTTAACCCATGAGGCTGCAATGCAGCACTCAGATAGTTCCGGGTAGCCTGTGGAAACCAATACAACAATAAGTAACCCAAGCCCTGGTGGCGCTCCAGAAATCGACTCCTTGCTGGTCAGGGCCCACGCCCTGGCCGCGTTCGCCACCCTCCTCATCGCCGTGCTGTTTGGCATTCTGGTGTCACTGCAATTTATCTTCCCCGACCTGATCGGCGCCTTCCCCAGCTGGGGTCGCATGCGCTATGCCCACACCCAGGGCATCATGCTCGGCTGGCTGGGCAATGCCTTCATCGCTTTCATGTATTACGCGGTGCCCGTGCTCAGTGGTCGCCCAGCAGGCAATCGCACGATCGGGTTGATCCTGTTTGCCTTGTGGAACTTCGCGGTGATGCTCCCCGGCTGGCTACTGGTGCTCAGCGGCTACAGCCAACCTCTGGAGTGGGCCGAGTTTCCCCTGCCGGTTGATGTCGTCGTCATACTGGCTTTCGTGCTGGCAGCGATACAATTCCTGCCACCATTTTTCAAGCGTGGTTTTGAAAACCTCTACGTATCCAGTTGGTACATCATCGGCGCGCTCGTATTTACCCTGATGTCATACCCTATGGGCAACCTGGTGCCGGAGTTTGTTCCCGGTGCAGCAGGCGCCGCCTTCAGCGGTCTCTGGATTCACGATGCAGTCGGCTTGTTCGTGACACCGATGGGCCTGGCGATTCTCTACTTCGTGATTCCGGCCAGCACCGGCAAGCCGATCTATAGCCACTTTCTCTCCATGCTGGGATTCTGGGGCTTATTCTTCATCTATCCATTAAACGGAATTCACCACTACATCTACTCGGTGATCCCAATGGCAGCACAGACAACCGCGATCCTGGCTTCCTTTATTCTCGGCCTGGTGGTGATCATCGTGGTGAGTAACCTTATGTTATCGCAACGGGGCAGTGGATGGATTCCACAGAACATCGCCCTGCGATTCGCTTCGATGTCGGTGCTGTTCTACCTGATCGTCAGCCTGCAGGGATCGCTGCAAGCCGATATGGGCTTCAGCCAAACTGTTCATTTCACTGATTTCATCATCGGCCACTCGCATCTCGCCATGCTGGGCTTCGCCACCTTCGCGGGTATTGCAGGCATCATCCATGCCTGGCAAAAACTGCCCGATGCCAGTATCAACCTGAAGGCTCTCGATTGGTCCTACTGGCTGCTCACCATCGGCATCACGCTCATGGTGCTGGACCTGACTGTTGCTGGCTTTGTCCAAGGCGAATCCTGGCAGAGCGCCGAGCCCTGGCTGGCGTCGGTACGTGCTTCCACACCTTACTGGGTTGTGAGAAGCCTCTCGGCTATTCCAATTACGATTGGCTTTGCCCTGGTGCTGTATGGCCTGCTCAGCAGCGCCGAATCCGCACAGTCAACTTCCAATGCTGCGCAACAATCCAGCAACGAATCAGCCGCTTCCGAAACTCAAGCAGCCGGCTTTTCACCTGCCCTGCGTATGTCATACATCGTTGCTTCTGTTGCTGGTGTCGGCTTCTTTGTTTTCTCGGTTTCACTTCTCGGCGTGCTACCAAGACAGACCCTGTCCGACGAAGAGTTAACCCTTGCCCCCGGACCTGCGCTGGTCCTGACACCAGCAGAGCAACGCGGTCGCGACATCTATGCCCGCGAGGGTTGTTCCTACTGTCATACACAGCAGGTGCGTTACACCGAAGCGGATATGCAGCGCTTTGGCGCGCCCACGCTGGCATGGGAAGGACGCCAGGACTATCCCCATATGCTCGGTACGCGGCGTATCGGTCCCGATCTCGCGCGAGCTGCGAATACCCGAACTAAAGAGTGGCACCTGGCCCATTTATACGCGCCACGCAGCGTTGTGCCGCAATCGATCATGCCGGCCTATCCAGAGATGTTTAATGGCAGCGCCGACCGGCCACGGCGGGAAGCCATGGATCTGGTTGCCTATCTGGACAGCCTGGGTCGGGAACGTGACCTGGCCTGGCCGGAAGGTGACCAGCGAGTCATTTCCGCAACCGATGACGAAAGAGCATTGATGTCGCTCAATGCAGAGGTGCTCAATGCCCATCCGGCGATGACTCGTCCCCGGGGCTCTGCACCACCTCTTGCAGCCAATGGCGATCTCGAAACGGGTCAGCGCCTGTGGCGACAGAATTGCAGAGGTTGCCATGGTCGCGATGGCCTCGGGGACGGTCGCGCCGCTGAGTGGCTGCAACCAGTGCCAGTGAACCTGAGTGAACATCGTTATCGCGCAGATTTATTGGCGGATATTCTGTGGAATGGTGTGTATGGCTCCTCAATGCCGGCCTGGCGTGATCTCAATGCTCGCCAACTGGCATCCCTGGCCATGGTGGTAGACAGTTTCAGCGAAGTGAGCAACACATCAGGAACCGCTGCACAGATCAACCTGGGCCAGCAGGTGTTCCAGACCCATTGCGCCGAATGTCATGGCGATAACGGTGACGGCAATGGCTTCGCGGCCAATAATCTGCCGATACCAATCATGCCGACTGATTTCACCCGCGAGCTGGTCAGTGAGACCGCTATCATCCGCGCCCTGCGCGAGGGTGTGGCAGGTACTTCCATGGCGCCCTGGGGCGACCGACTCAGCGACGTGGAAATGGTGGCGGCAAGTCATTACGTGCGCTCCCTGTTCCAGGCTGGCGCGCAACTGGCCAGCGGGGGCAATGCAGATGATTAGCACTGTTATTGTCAGCCTCAGCCTGCTGATGGCGATCGCGTTTACGCTGGCCTACCTGATTAGCCCGGAGACACGACGACGCATCGAAGCGCCGAAGTTTGTTTTTCTGGACCAATTGACGAAGTATGATCAATCCCTGAGCGAGGGTCGTGAACAGCCCTCGGATGCGAGAAGAAAATGAATAGCTTGAACAGTACAAAGCCTGCGACACAAAGCGGCATCAGCCTTGTTGCTGCCAGCGTTACGGCGGCAGTCATCGGTGTTGGTATTGTTATCACTGCCGTGCTTTACATGCCGCAACTCGAAGACGATTCAATTATCGCCGAACCCAGCGTTGAGTATGGTCGATTACTGGTACGCGAGACCGCGGCGATGATGGGCCCGGGACATGAAGATCCAGCCATGCGTTACAGTGGTACCGGTATGGATTGTGCCTCCTGTCACCTGGAGACGGGCGTCGAGCCGGGCACCCTGTCCCTGCTGCAGACCGACCCCAAATATCCGCGCTTCTCTGGCAGAGATGGCGGCATGCGTGATTT
>CAYTLI010000103.1:0-9235 GCA_964438455.1 uncultured Pseudohongiella sp. | reverse complement strand
CGACCCCATTAATCCAGGCCGAACTCTGCGCGTAGCTCCAGCGTGCGAGCGCCAGCCAAGGAGCCAGGCATGGAGTAGTTGCCCTCGTGGCAGGCATATTCGTAGAGCTGGTCTTCTGTTGCGTAGAAGCTCAGCTCTGCCGTCCACGGTTGCAGGTAGATGTTGCTGTCTTCCACCGTGAACTGGTAGAGAATCTCATCGTCGGAGTAACGGCTGAAGCGTTCGATGATGCGACCTTCCTTGGTGATCGGCACAGAACTCTGGCGCAGCTGCTGCGGATTGATGTTGATGCTTTCTACGATTAATTCGTCACCTTCATACCAACCGACGGAATCACCGAACCAGGGTTCGTGTTCTGTCGGGCGGCGATTCGCCCGTGCTTCATCGGCAGAATCATAAATCGGAATGATGCGTGCATCGTGTGCCATCTCGACGAGGATCATCACGTAGTCATCGGTCTGCACGAACTGGTAGGTATTGTTATAGAGCGCACCCATCATGCCGGGCCCCGCCTTGTTGCCAAAACCCAGCAGGCAGCGCTCAGAGTTGGGGAATGCTTCCGGTCCACTGAAGTCGGCGATGCCGGTGGCGTAACGGGAACCAAAATTGTCCCGCTCGAAATCGAATTGGGGGTCTTCTCTTCGCGGCACACGACCATTGGGTGGATCGATAATATAAGACGTACGGTATTCGCCTTTCACCAGGGCCAGGTTGTTGCCTGGCTCGACCCAGAAATTGTTATAGGCTCGCACACCAAAATCGTCGGCGCCTTCTTCCGGTATATCGTTTACACCGTCGCCTTCATCCAGTCCGCCTTCAATACCAGCGATAGGTGTGCGGGCCGCAATAATCACTGCCTGTTCGGGGCTGACTACCAGCGAATCCACGCCTTCAGGGCGCTGCAGGCTGGTGAGCGACTTGTTGGTCCAGATGCCTTCCAGGTCAGGGCGCTGGGCCATAACCAGGGAGCTGGACAGGGCGATAGAGAGGATGGAGAGGCTGCTGATAAGCTGGCGTGTGCGAGACATGGCTTAGCTCCTGGCTTGTAACTGTTGTTGTGGAGACAGCCCTAAACAATAGGGCCTTTGCCGGCGGAAAGCAAAGGAAACTGGAGACCTGGAGTAACTGTCCCTGGCCTAGAACGTGGTTTGCACAGAGAGGATAAATCTGCGATAGCGACTGGAGCAGGAATCCTGGATCAGCTCGATGGCTCCATTGATGATGGAGGGGTCGTAGCGCTCGCGGTAACGGCACTCGGAGGCATCCAGTGTGTTGTCGGTCTCCAGGCGAAAAGTCCAGTCCTCAAACCAGACTTTCTGCACGAACAGGTCGAGAGATCTCTGCCGATCGTTGCGGGTACGGGTGACGATGTTGATATCGTAATAGCCGCCCCAGATCGAGTGACGATACTCCGCACCATAGCTGAGACCGAGTTCGGGAATGTCCTGGCGGAACTCAAAGTTACCGAAGCCGCGGCCACCAGTGCGCACCTTCTGGTTGATAAAGGGATCCAGTATCTCGGAATCGAACACACCCATCCGTGCCGAAACGATAGCGTTGGGAAGGTTCAGTGCATTCAGGCGAATACTCGCGCGCGTAAACCAGCCTATCTGCCACGCTGGGGCTACGTTACCGGTTGCGGACAGAGGCTCGTTGGGATCGATGGTCGCATTGATACGGCCAATCTTGTTGTCGATATCGGAATAGAACAGGCTGGTGGACAGAACACCGGCATCGTTGGGCAGGCGGTATTCCAGTTCGGCTTCATAGTTCCAGCTTGTTTCCGGTTCCAGTTCCGGGTTACCGGCGAAGGCATCCCTGTCCCTGTCTTCCTCATTGGTAGTTGCAGCGAAAGAAGAGAAGCTGAGCTGTGACACGTTGCGCCTGATGGTGCCGCGAAAACGGAAGTTGTCGGCGAAGTTGTAGCGATAATCGAAAGTTGGGCGCCAGAACTGAAAGTCGCGAGTCTTGTTTACCACACCTGACTGGGAGATCTCCGAGGTCTCGTAGACGATGCTGCTCTCCAGGGATGCGCGGTCGCTGATAGTCCAGTTATGAAAGGCAAAACCTTCATAGCGAATCTCTTCCACGTGGGTGCCCAGATTGGAAATACTGCGCAGGGGCGACAAACCTCCGTACTCATCGGATGGTGGTTCACTGCCGAATGAGCTGCCGATCAGCAGGGATGAGTCCAGCTGGTTGTTGGCCCGCTCCGCACCTACTCTTAACGACTGAGAGTCAGTGAGAGAAAAATTGTAATTAGTCTGAACAATGAATTCCTTGTTCTCGCGCTTGGAATCGATGAACAGGTTCTTGCTCAGTGGCTCGCTTGCGGGATTGGCCTGGAAACGTTCGCGGACAAAGTTCCTGATCTCGTCGTTCAACACAAAGAGTACCGCCAGCCTCGAACCGTCAGCGAAACTGAACTCGTAATCGCCACCCACTTCCCAGTTGCTCTGTTCGTTGTCGATCAGCTCTTCCTGGATACTGTTTATCGGGCCGGTATCGGTGAAGTCGACAAAGTCACGACGAATGGGTCGGGGATGATCGCCGTCCCTTAGCAGTGCATTGAACTGCATGCGATGGGGGCCGGTGCTGTAACTCATGTTGGTGCTCAGGGTGTGTTCATCCTGGTCACGAATATTGGTTTCAAATAGTGTGCCTAACAGTTCGCCATCGGGAGTGACGCGCACCTCGCGGTTGTCGCGGTTCTCATAGTTGGGTCGGGCTTCGAGATTGACCAGGGCCTGGAAGTTACCGATCTGCTGTGACCAGGCTACCGATCCGCCGACTTCATAAGTGTCATCGTGATTGAGTCTCTGCACTAACTGGGCGGTGGTGCTGGAGCGGGAGGGAACAGCGGTCATGATGATGTTGACCACTTCGCTGGCGCCACGCACATTCAGGGCGCCGGAAGTGTCACGAATGATTTCGATGCGCTCCACCTCGGCGGCGGTGATGCGATCGAGCTGATCTCGTGCCGAATTATCCTTGCCCGCAATTCTCTGCCCGTTGATTAACAGGTTGCCGCCAGTGCCCAGGCCACGATTGTTGCCACCGCCGGGGCCGCCACCGAAGATGTTGAGGCCGGGAATACGGTCCAGCATGTCGCTGGCTGTAATCGGATTGTACTGGGCAAAAAAGTCCGCTGTGTAGACCACAGTTGAGTCAGAATCGCCAGGGTCGACCGCCTGGCGCTCTGCATCGGCTTCCTGGGCAAAGCTGGAACTGGTGGCAAAAACCACCGTAAACAGGCCGATCAGGCCGTAAATTCGTCGATTCATATTATTCGGGACCGGGCAGGGATCCAGTTCTCTCGAGTGCGTAAATTACCAGATATTAAGCGGCAGGAGCGTCGGTTTACCTTAATACGTTTCTTCTTGTCTCTTTGGTTTAGGAATCTGGGCAAAATCCCTATCAGGCCTGTGAGATCGGGGGCTCCCGGGCATCTTCCACGGCAAGGATCTCCACATTACCCGCAGTGTAGTACCACAGGCCCTTGTTGCGCAGAAACTGGGAAATTTCGTGGTGGCATTTGAGCTCTCCATCGGGCTCTTTGTATATGGCCTTGAACTCGATAGCTCCCCGGTCTCCCTCCTGCTTGAACTCACCCACCGACAGGGACTGCCAGTCGGTAGTCTTCTGGGCGAGGGTGTTGGGGGTAAGACCCTTGCGGAATTCGGGATGCCAGGTATGGAAGAGGAATTCGCCATAACCACCAAGCGCATAGGCCGTATATCTGGCCCGCATGGTTTGTTTGATGGTTTTGGGTTTAACTGCGCCGGTTACGTGGGGGCGGCAGCATTTTTCAAACGTCTTGCCGGAGCAGCAGGGGCAGGGGAATTTGTCTTGTATTTGAGCCATGGGGCTATGAGCGCTTTTTCAGTTCGAGCAACTACAGTCGCAGAAGCGACCATGTCATTTGTTGTGCCCATTATAGTGGAGCGAAGACACTAAACAAATTGGTAAATGTTGTCGAAACAGGTATTGTAGGCTTGCTAAAAGAGGAAGTGTTATGACGGAATACGCAGGCGAAATTCCCATTGCAGAAACATCCTTGACCAATTACTTCTGCCAGCAGCTCAATATTCATGCTGAGCGCCTGCAGCCACCCCCTCACGCCGACACGCGCTGGTATATCGGCAATCTGCTCGATCGATTGGGCAGAAGCGAACAGCTCTTCACCTACGACCAGGGGCAGATGACCCTGAGACCCCTCGCACTTCTCTACAGTGATGCTGTTGAGGCGCACAATGAAAGACAACGTTGCCTGCTGTTACAAAATTTGGGCGACATGGCGCTTTTTCTTGGCGCTTTGTTTCCCGAGCGCTGGGCAAGAAAGGGTATCGGCAAGGACTATTTCGTTGGTATGGGTGGCGGGGCCTACGACTACCTGGCAGACAATGCCAGGAGCAACAATCATATCTTTGCAGAACTGGCTAAAACATTTACCCGCATGCTGGAACTGGTTGCCAACGCCTGTTCGAAGAAACAACAAATGAGTGCCGAAGAAATCCTCGCGCTTTACCAGCGCTGGCTAAAATCTCATGATCCAGTGATTGAGAGCCAACTCCGATCCCTGGGCATAGAACTCAGCGGCAGCGAGAGACTGCAATAGAATCATCCTGGTCGATCAGGCCGAGAGTGCGGCTAACAGATTCTGTGCGCTCGCCGTATCAACATATTCACGCAGGCTGACAATCTTTCCTCCCTCGATATCGGCAACTACACAGGCACAAATCCTGAGTTCGCTGCCATCGGGTAGTGATCCGCAAACCTCATGCTCTTCGACGAATCCGGTTCCAGTATCGGAACAGACGATATGTTCGTAGTGCAGGTCGGGAACGATCTTGTTAACCGCGAGAGAGAACCCCAGCAGGGTATCAAGATTCATCTCCGGATTGAGATTTTGTCGGGCCGTCATGTCGGCACTGCAGATCTCACGAATGGTTTGCTCGTCACCTGCTTCGAAGGCATCGAACAAGGTTCGGGCTATTTGTGAATTGCTCATAGGATCGATTCTCTTCTGAATTGACTCACTTCTTGATAACTAACCAGATTCCGCCTAGCACCGCGATACTGGCGATGATCAGCCTCGTGGTGACGGGTTCCGAGATAAATATTACGCCACCGACGGCGGCGATGATGGGCACAGAAAGTTGGGCTGTTGCGGCAACGGAAGACTTCAAGGCTGGAAGTGCCGAATACCAGATTACATAACCACACGCCGATGCAAGTGTTCCTGACGCCACTGCTAACAGCGCGCCAGCTGTGGTCAGATAGATCGTGGGCAGCAAGGTCAGACTGACAATCAGAGCCAATGGCACAGTCAGGATAAAGTTATGGGCTGTGGCTGTAATAGCATCTGTCGCGAGTTTGCCGCGCAAGGAATACAAGCCCCAGGCTATTCCCGCGATACCCATCAGCATTGCACTATCCAGCGGTGGTGCCCGCAGCCCCGGTAGTAGCAGGAATGCGAGCCCGCCACTGGCGAGCAGAATGCCCAGCCAGACCATCATGGCAGGGCGCTCACCCTGCACTATACCGACAGAGATCATGGTGAGTTGCACGCAACCAAACAGAATGAGCGCGCCCGTGCCAGCGCCGAGATCCACATAGGCATAGGAGAAGCAAAGCGCATAGGCGAACAATGAGAATGCTGCCCGGGGATCAGCCTTGCGCGGACTAACTGGAGATTTCCTGACCAGCAGCAGCAACCAGAGCAGCAGGGCGCCGCTGATAAGTCGTAAAGAGGTGAAGGACCCGGGGTCGATCAGACCGCCTTCAAGGGCTAGTCGACAGAGGATCGAATTAGCTGCGAATGCGATCATCGCCATGACCGTCAGGGAAAAACTTTTCAAAGGCGGCATGTTCGGGTCGGTTGCTGACATTTTATTGTCTTGCAAGGCGCTTGCCTGCAATCCAGTAGAACAATAATCCACAGGCAATGATGCCGAGGCTGAACAGTCCTTCTGTCGGCCGATTGATCAAAGTGAAGGCGAGCGTCCAACCGGTAAGCAATAGATAGATGATGGGCGGAAGTGGATAAAGAAACGTGCGATAGGGTCGCTCGAGATCGGGTTGTTTCCAGCGCAACACGAAGATGCCGAACACGGTGACGAAACTGTTCAGTGCCAGGGTGAAACCGGAAAACACCAGGATTGATTCGAAGGTCGACGACAGTATAAAGAGCAACGCTACCCCGGACTGAATGCAGATGGCAATGCTGGGAATGCCATGACTATTGGTTTTGCCGAGAACCCCGATGCTGGGGAAGTCTTCACCAATCACCTGAATCACCCTGGGGCCGGCCATGGTCATCGCGCTCACGGTAGAGATCAATAACATGGCGAGTACCAACCCGGTAAATCTTCCAGCCACATCCCCGAATGCAGCCTGGGCGGCGATGGCACCAACTTCTACCTGTCCTGTCATGGCATCCATTGGCGCTGCATAGAGAAATGAAAAATTCAGTCCCAGGTAGAGCAGGGTGACGACGCTGGTGCCAAAAATGAGTATCCAGGGCAGGGTACGCTGCGGATCTTCCAGCTCACTCACCAGGTAAGTGGCGGCGTTCCAGCCGGTGTAGGCAAAGCTCACATAGATCAGCGCAACCGCATAGGCGCCACTGGTAATTACTGCCCCATCGCCAGCGGCCGGGAAAAAATTTACCGGTTGCGGTGAATCCACGATGGTTAAAGTCGCGATGACAAAGAACAGGATTACCGCCACCTTTAATATGGTGAAGATTACCTGGGTACCGCTGCTGTTGCGGTGATTGCTGGCGTGGACGATGGTGAGAATAAGTAGCAGACCACAGGCCAGTGCCTTTTGCAGGCCGTCGCCGAGACCACCAGGAAAGACAGAAGAAGCGTAGGCCGCGAAGGTCATGGCAGCCAGGGCCACCGGGCCAGAGAAGCCGACGGTCGAAGATATCCAGCCGGAGACGAAGCCCGCAGCAGGATGATAGATACGGCGCAGCAAATTGTATTCACCGCCGGAACGGGGCAACGCAGCACCCAGTTCACCATAGGTCATCGCGCCACAGAGTGCGGCAATGCCGCCCAGTGCCCAGAGCAGCATGAGGGCAAAGCCAGAGCGAATATCCAGTAATTGAAAGCCGAGGCTGGTGAACACGCCGGTGCCAACCATGTTGGCAATGACGACAGCGGTGAGGGTGGGGAATCGGAACTTCTCGGCGGACATCGCAGCATTATACATAGTGGCCTCAACTGGCTCCTAAAACTGGATGGATGCATCCGCCATGAAAAGCTCAATAGCCCAAAGGCATGACTGCTGCTAGCATAGAGCTGTCCTGGTTACCCCTCAGGTGTCCAACATGAATTCCGCCAGCAAACTCAACGCGCTTCTGTATTCTGCCGTCGTTCTCAGCCTCTTCTCTCTCTCGGCGCAGGCCCAGAACCCTGCCGGTGAATGGCGACACTACGGCAGTGACCTTGGCCACTCAAAGTATTCACCTCTGGAACAGATTAACCGGGACAATGTACATCTGCTGCAGGAAGCCTGGACCTGGGCCTCTGTTGATCAGGACATACGCGAGAACAACGCCATCATTCGTGATCGTGGATCGTTTCGAAGTTATGCCTATGAGGTGACACCTCTGATGGTTAACGGTGTGCTCTACACTACGACTTCCCTTGGCCAGATTGCGGCCATCGATCCAGTAAGCGGTGAAACCCTGTGGAGCTTTGACCCGGTTTTGTACGTGGACGGCCGACCGGCGGTTCATGGATTCATGACCAGGGGACTCGCCTATTGGACCGATGGAGAACAGGAGCGGCTTTTGTATGCAGGTGGCCGCACCTACCTGTTATCGATCGATCCAGAGACAGGGCGACTCGATCCCAATTTTGGTCGCGGCGGGCGCGTCGATCTCAAGCGTGGACTCGGACGCACCATCGATCCATCTCTCTATGCGGTCAGTTCTCCACCTATTGTTGTTAACAATACCGTGATCGTCGGTTCGGCGATGACCGAAGGCACGGACTTCCGCGAGGCACCTCCAGGTCATGTACGTGGCTTCGATGTGCTCAGCGGCGAAATGAAGTGGATATTTCATACCATTCCCCAACCCGGCGAGTTCGGTAGCGATACCTGGCCCTCGGATGCCTGGCAATTTACTGGCGGTGCCAATGTGTGGACATTGATGAGTGCCGATGAAGAACTGGGATTGGTTTACTTGCCTGTTGGTACCACCGTACCAGATTACTACGGCGGTCATCGCCAGGGCGACAACCTGTTCGCCAATTCGCTGGTCGCACTCAATGCTGAGACCGGCGAACGCGCATGGCATTTCCAGTTCGTTCATCATTCGGTCTGGGACTATGACCCGCCGGCCGCGCCGAATCTCATCGACATTGAAGTCGATGGTCGCGCCATCAAGGCGGTTGCGCAGATCAGCAAGCAGGGATTCACCTTTGTCTTCGATCGGGAGACGGGAGAACCGGTGTGGCCTATTGAAGAGAGGCCGGTACCACAGTCAACAGTGCCAGGTGAGCAAACTTCACCGACACAGCCTTACCCCAGCAAGCCACCTTTGTTTCTGACCAATGGTGCGACTGAAGACGACTTGATTGATTTCACTCCAGAGCTGCGAGCCGAGGCGTTGGAAATCTTCAGGCAGTACACGGCAGGACCTCTCTATACACCGCCCGCTATGGGTGACAACATTATTCGACCTGGTTGGAGCGGCGGGGCTAATTGGTGGGGTGCGGCCTTCGATCCGGACACACAGCGGCTCTATGTGCCGAGCTGGGCACACTTCTCAACGGTGAATATGAGCCCGCCGGAAGAGCCTGGTTCCGATCTTATCATCAGGCCCCGTGTCCGCGACCTGAGTGGGCCGCGGGGGTTGCCACTGTTCAAGCCACCGTACTCACAACTGGTTGCCTTCGACATGAATGCCGGAGAAAAGCTCTGGCATATCCCGGTCGGGGAGGGGCCGACAGACCATCCTGCATTACAGGGTCTCGAGTTGCCACCGATGGGGAACTTTGAAAAGCTGGGCGGTCCCCTGCTTACCAGGACGCTATTGTTCATTGGCCAGGGTTTCGAGACTAATCGCCTGGGTGTTTATGACAAGGAAACAGGCGAAGAGATCTGGTGGTTGCAATTGCCGGCGCGTTTTCACGCCGCGCCAATCACTTATATGGCGGATGGTAAGCAGTACCTGGTCTTTGCTCTCGGCGGCGGTGCCCGAGGTGAAGTGGAAAGA
>CAYTLI010000102.1:0-9259 GCA_964438455.1 uncultured Pseudohongiella sp. | reverse complement strand
ACTCCAAGCACGCCGCAAGTACGTCCCTGTAGGCTCGGGCTCGGCATCCCTGCCTCGCACGGCTTGTCGTTAATCTCTCAGTCAGCGCCTTTGTCAGCATCGAGAGTAATTCGTGCCACACAGCTTTAAGCTGGTTAGCCAGCCGCAGCTCCTTCAACTATAATCCCCTGCCCGGCCATCAATTGCGAGAGCTACCGTGCCAAACTTCGATTTTAGCCGCAAATTCCCAGACAGCCGAATGCGCAGAATGCGACGTGATGATTTCAGTCGCCGACTCATGCGCGAGACCCGGTTGTCTACGGATGTTTTGATCTTCCCCGTCTTTATCGTCGAAGGGTCCAATCAAAAACAGCCCATCGAATCCATGCCTGGCATGTATCGACTAAGCATCGACGAATTGGTAAAGGAAGCAAAGGAGCTGGTTGATCTCGGTATTCCTGCCATCGCATTGTTTCCTTCGCCAGACGCCAAAGTAAAGACCGACAATGGCAAAGAAGCTTTCAATCCCAATGGCCTGGTTCAAAACGCAGTACGCGCCTTAAAGGATGCCCAACCACAACTGGGTGTTATCACCGATGTCGCTCTCGACCCATATACCAGTCACGGTCAGGACGGACTGATCGATGACACCGGCTACGTGCTCAATGAAGAGACCGTGGATATTCTGGTGAAGCAGGCCTTGTCTCATGCAGAAGCAGGCGCAGATATCGTCGCCCCATCGGACATGATGGATGGTCGTATCGGTGCCATCAGGACAGCACTGGAAGGCGCGGGTCATATTCATACACGTATTCTTGCCTACTCGGCCAAATATGCGTCCAGTTACTATGGTCCCTTTAGAGATGCCGTTGGTTCCAGCGGCAACCTGGGTAGTGGCAACAAGCACAACTATCAGATGGACATTGCCAATTCTGACGAGGCGCTGCAGGAAGTGGCCCTGGATCTGGCAGAAGGTGCCGACATGGTCATGGTGAAACCCGGCATGCCTTATCTGGATATCGTCAGAAGGGTGAAAGACGAATTTGGTGTGCCCACGTTTGTCTACCAGGTGAGCGGTGAATACGCCATGCACATGGCCGCGGCCGCAAACGGCTGGCTCGACGAAGACGCTGTGGCGATTGAATCGCTGCTGTCTATCAAGCGGGCCGGCGCCGACGGAATTCTGACCTACTTCGCCAAGAAGGCTGCGCGACTAATACAGGGCTAGATTCGATTCATCAGGGAGTAGCCGGGCCGGGGTTCTGGTCCGCCAGGCAAGCTGAGTCTTGAAACCTGCAGTTTTGGCCTTATTATTGTCTGGTCAACGCGGTAGATACTCGCAGAAGCAAAGCCTCCGGGTTCATCCCGAATTACCAGGCCCCATTCAGGCACCATCACCGTATCATCCAATCATCAGACTTAAACAGAAGGATATTTCGTATGAGCGACAACATCGTTCACATTTCAGACGGTAGTTTCGAACAAGACGTACTGCAGGCAGAAGGCCCCGTAATCGTGGATTTCTGGGCTGAGTGGTGCGGCCCCTGCAAGATGATCGCCCCCGTGCTGGAAGAGATTGCAGACGAATATGATGGTCGACTGAAGGTGTGCAAGATGGATGTAGATGCCAATACTGAGACCGCGCCGAAGTTCGGTATTCGTGGCATCCCGACTCTCATCGTGTTCAATAACGGTGAAAAAGTTGGAGAAAAAGTAGGGGCATTGTCCAAATCCCAGCTTTCAGCATTTATTGACAGCGTAATATAAATTGCGTTTAATTGCGGTGTCTCGCTACCTGCGAGGCACCCATTGGAAGCGGAAGTCCTTGAAACATATAGACTTTCCAACAATCTTCCACCCGAATCCGATACCAAAAGATAGCACTGGCACCCAGGCCGATAACCCATTGTTTCGTTTTCGATATGGCCCGGGCCTGATGAATTACAGATATATTATTTAATTGTGAATTGAATGTGAGGAGTGAGCCTTTATTGAATCGGTGTAATCTGCATTATTAATAATGCATAAACATAAAAATTAATAATCAAAAAAATTAAAGCACTGGACATCGGAATCCGATAGCCACTAAAAAGATAAACACTTAAAAATTCAAGCTTCACTTCTCTGCTTTACCTGGCAGTTTTAAAAACAACTCCTTTTTAATCTCTTAACTCAAAGACACTTTCTCAAGTTATAACTACAGGATATTTATCTTCGCTATACGGTCTCGTCCGTACGACGTGAGTGTGAATAATCCAACACCCTTTTCCAAACTCCTAAAGTTTTCCAACTATGAATCTCACCGAACTCAAGCAAAAACCAATCGCCGAACTCATCGAAACCGCACATGAGATGGGTCTGGACAATGTTTCCAGAACGCGCAAGCAAGACATCATCTTCGTTATCCTGAAAAAACACGCCAAGAACGGCGAAGACATTTATGGCGATGGGGTATTGGAAATACTGCAGGATGGATTTGGATTTTTACGCTCCGCAGATTCATCATACCTGGCCGGACCCGATGACATTTATGTATCGCCCAGCCAGATCAGGAGGTTCAACCTGCGTACCGGTGATACGGTAGCCGGCAAGATAAGACCTCCAAAAGATGGCGAACGATATTTCGCCCTGCTGAAGATCAGCGAAATTAACTTCAGCAAACCAGAAAACTCCAAGAATAAGATCCTTTTCGAAAACCTCACCCCCCTCTTTCCGCAAGACAGACTCGAACTCCAGGTTGGTAATGGCAGCACCGAAGATCTCAGTGCCCGCGTAATCGATCTGACTGCACCAATCGGTAAGGGACAGCGAGGCTTGATCGTATCGCCGCCGAAAGCAGGTAAAACACTTATCCTGCAAAACATCGCGCAGTCGATTACCCGCAACAATCCTGAGTGCCGACTGATCGTGTTATTGATCGACGAGCGCCCAGAAGAGGTAACTGAGATGCAACGCTCCGTGCGCGGAGAAGTGGTTGCCAGTACTTTCGATGAACCACCGTCCCGCCATGTGCAGGTTGCCGAAATGGTAATCGAAAAAGCCAAGCGTCTGGTCGAGCATAAAGAAGACGTGGTTATTCTTCTGGACTCCATCACCCGTCTCGCTCGTGCCTACAACACCATCGTGCCTTCTTCGGGCAAAGTGTTAACTGGTGGTGTCGATGCACACGCCCTGGAGCGACCGAAGCGATTCTTCGGTGCAGCGCGTAATCTCGAGGAAGGTGGCAGCCTAACCATCATCGCTACCGCGCTGATCGAAACAGGTTCGAAGATGGACGAAGTGATCTATGAAGAATTCAAGGGCACGGGTAACATGGAATTGCACCTGGACCGCAAGATTGCAGAGAAGCGAGTCTATCCGGCAATTAATGTACGCCGCTCCGGTACCCGCCGCGAAGACCTGCTCACCACCGAGGAAGAGTTGCAGCGCATGTGGATCCTGCGCAAGCTGCTCAGCTCCATGGAAGACGTGCAGGCAACAGAATTCATTCTCGATAAACTCAAAGACACCAAGACAAACGACGAATTCTTCAATGCCATGAAGCGCAAGTAAGAATTTCTGCCTCTGTCTTGATTAGCCTTCCATGTCGTTCAAAGATTTACGTGACTTCATAGATCTCCTTGAAAAGGAAGGCGAGCTCAAGAGAATAAAGACGGAAGTCGACCCCTACCTGGAAGTCACCGAAATCTCCGATCGAACCTTGCGCGCCAACGGCCCGGCGTTGCTGTTCGAAAATCCCAAGGGATCTTCTATCCCGCTGTTGGCCAACCTGTTTGGCAATACACGGCGCATCGCCCTGGCCATGGGCCAGGAAGACCCGGAAGGTCTGCGAGATGTAGGCAAGCTGTTAGCCTTCCTGAAGGAACCAACACCCCCAAGTGGCTGGAAGGACCTTTGGCAGTCCCTGCCCAGCTACAAGAACGTGCTCAACATTGCCCCTAATGTGAAGAAGAGTGCTGCCTGCCAGGAAGTGATTGTTGAAGAAGCCGATGTCGATCTGACCATGTTCCCGATCCAGACTTGCTGGCCGGGCGATGTGGCGCCGCTGGTAACCTGGCCGCTGGTCATCACCAGAGGACCTGAGAAAGAGAGGCAGAACCTTGGCATCTATCGCATGCAGCTGCTCGGCAAGAACAAGCTGATCATGCGCTGGCTTTCACATCGTGGTGGCGCCCTGGACTTTCGCGAGTGGCAGCAAAAGTTTCCCGGCGAACCATTCCCGGTTTCAATCGCGATAGGTGCTGATCCGGCGACTATTCTCGCCACGGTGACTCCAGTACCAGATACACTTTCCGAATATGCTTTCGCTGGTCTGTTGCGCAACGGCAAGACAGATGTGGTGAAGTCACTGACCAACGATTTGCAGGTACCCGCCAGTGCCGAGATCGTACTGGAAGGAGTCATCAATCCGGACGAGATGGCTGACGAGGGGCCCTATGGAGATCACACGGGCTACTACAATGAAGTCGAGCGGTTTCCTGTTTTCACAGTAACCCGTATTACACATCGTCGTGACCCTATCTATCACAGTACCTATACCGGGCGGCCGCCGGATGAACCGGCAATGCTGGGTGTTGCACTGAATGAAGTCTTCGTACCCCTGTTACAAAAACAGTTTCCGGAAATCGTGGATTTCTACCTGCCCCCGGAGGGTTGTTCCTATCGACTGGCTATCGTGAGCATGAAGAAACAATACGCGGGTCACGCCAAGCGCGTGATGATGGGTGTCTGGTCTTTCCTGCGGCAATTCATGTATACCAAGTTCGTCGTGGTCGTTGATGACGATGTCAACATACGGCAATGGGAAGATGTAATCTGGGCAATAACCACTCGCATGGACCCAACACGGGATACGGTGCTTATCGACAATACGCCAATCGACTATCTGGATTTTGCCTCACCGGTTGCCGGCCTCGGATCGAAGATGGGTCTGGACGCCACCAACAAGTGGCCGGAAGAAACGCAAAGGCAGTGGGGCTCCACAATCACCATGAGTGATGAAGTCAAACAGCGCGTCGATGAACTCTGGAAAGAGCTGGGTATAGACTAAGCAGCCGGCCTAGTGAGTAACTTGCTCGGGCACGGGCATCGGTAATTCCGGCAGATTGCTGCCCAGCATATCACCGTAATTCTGCAGGCAACTCTCTCCTGCTGCGACTTCACCGAGGTGTTTCAACAGCCGCCCCAGTTCTCCATAAGCTTCCGCCGAGGGAGCAATCTTGATACTGGCTTCATAGTATTCCCTGGCCTTGCCCCAGAGTTGGTTGCGCATGGAAATGCGACCCAGTGCCAACAGCAGGTCGGCGTCGGCGGGCTTGGTTTTCAGCCAACCCTCGGCGACCAGGAGTTGCTTGGGGCTGTTGTTAAAATCTTTCTCTCCATAGAGAGTGATCAGCCTGGCACTCCAGTGTCTGGACAGAGACGATTCGATGGCGGCGGTGGCTTCCTGACCCTTGTTCAATTGCAGTAGCAAGTCCACGTAGTGAATAACAACTTTTTCATCTTCCAGATAATGTGATGGCGCCTTCTTCCACTTCTTCGCCAACGCTTCCATCGCCTTTTCGGGAGACTCTTTCGTATCATTGAACAGTTTGTAGATCTGTTCCATGAAGATGCGTTTCTTCACCCGCTCCAGATCGTCCGTGCCCAGAATCTTGTTCTTCTCCAGCACCGGCAACAACTCTTCCAGGTGCTCCCAGTCATCCAGCTCAACATAAACTTCCTTCAACAAGCCAAGCAGCGCCCGATCATTGAGGGCATGCTTCTTGAGTTCTTCAAGCACAGCGAGACTCTGTTCCAGCTGCCCGCCGTGGAAATGTAATCTCGCCTTCAGGTAATTAATGGTGGAATGGGCTGTCGGGTATTTTTGTTCCGCCGTCTCCAGCAACTGCACCCAGGTCTCCCGGTCGTTCATCTGGTAAGCAGCATAGGCCGCGGCCAGATAATTAACTACCGTGGCATCTTTCTCATTCATGCCCTTCTTTAGCAAATTCAGGCTCGACTGCCAGTTGCCGCGGGCAAAGAACAACAGGCCCTCCACGCTGTTGCTGCGGGACCTGGCCTTTCGCTGGGCGCTGAGTTGTTTGCCTGCTGCCAACCAGCGCATGGGGTTTATCCATCCAAACAAAGCCACCAGGAGGCGCGCAGCAGCATAGAGCACAATGACTGCAATCAATAGCGCAAACAGGCTGGTTTCAAATGTGTAGTTACCGAAGGCAATCAACAGATAACCGGGATCAGAAGGAAAACCCAGGTACAGGGTCACCCACAATGCGATGACAATGGCCAGAAGACTGAATATGAATAGCCTGATCATTGGAGATTCAACGCAGTGCCGCGGCCAGTTGGCCAACGCTATCCAGACTCGCGCTCAGGCCAGGCAGCGGCGGATTGATGTCAATCTCCTGCAGCGTTCGCAGCTCGGTCAACAACACCTGGCTCGCTGGCTCGTCGCTGACGAGAGTGCTTTCGAACAGGGCAAGGCTCTCGGCGAGCCCACGATTGAAAAGTGCAGCATCACGGCGGGACAGAGCGAGCTGTAGTTGTTCCAGAGTCAGGCGCAGACGTTGTCTGATAAGAAGGTCCTGACCCGGCGCCAGCATGGCTTCAGGCATCTCATCCCATTCTCGCCACACAAACACGGTACCGAGAAAGTCAAAGGTACGGGCAACGAGGCCAGATTCTGCAGCCGCCGAGTCTGCTGCAGTTCCTGTTCCGTTTTGCTGGTTCTGAAATTCATCTCGCATCGATCCGCGCAACGGCAGGTCTGTAACCTGGTCGACCAGGTTTTGCAGACGGATGTATATTCCTTCGCTGTCGAGCTGCTCTACGGAACGCAGTGCGTTGAGGTCTGCACCGATCGCCTGGCGGGCAGCGAACACATTGCTGCTACCCGACGCCTGTAAGGATTCGTCTGCCTGTTGCAGCAGGGTGATTGCAGCGTTGATATCTGATTCGAACTGCAACTTGCGTGCGGCAAGGCTTAACAAATACTGTGCTTCGAGGATCTTCCATCTTGGTGGCTGTGGTTCGACGACTTGCTGTTGTTCAAATGTGAGTGACTGCATTTCTGCGCGCACATCGTTCAGTTCACTTTCCAGCCGAACACTCAACGCCTGGGTGGCCGAATCATCAACTTCCAATTGCTCGGGTAACTGGGCGAGCTCGCTGTTGAGTGCGGAGATCTGTTGTTCATAGCCTGCAATCCTGTTGGCCAGATCGCTGTTCTGATTCTGCAGGGCAACAAGCTCTTGTCGTACATTGACCTGAAACAAAGCCAGGTAGGCGAGGCCCGCCAGCAAGGGGATAAACAGAAACAACAGGATATAGAATCGCCGGCGCGCGTTTTGCTGGCTGCGTGTGCTGCGACTGCCCGACTTGCCACCGGTGCCCTTGGAGATCTGATCCAGTATCTTGGGTGTTTCGGAGTTTTCTGTCACAAAACTTACCTGATTGATGCTGCCATTCGTTGCTTCTCTCTCGGTTTTGCCTGTCAGGCTTCAGCCCTGGCAAACCATGCGCTGAGTATTGTAACCATCGCGCTGTCGTCAGCCCCGTCTGCATTGAGTACCACTTTGAAGCCGGCTTCCCTTGCCTGGGTAGCGACTCGTGGTGAAGGCACTGCCAATGGTATCAGAGTGACTTTGTCTATGTTATCGGCGCTGAGCGAGATCAGTCTATCCAGCGATTCGCCACTGTGAACGGTGATTGCGTCACAGGGCTGCCCAACGAGCTTGTCTTTAACATCCCCCGTATCTACCGGTGCAGGCATGCGCCGATAGACCTCTATATAGTCGACTCGGGCACCCCGTTCTCGCAATGTACTCGCCAGCAGTTCTCGTCCGCCCTGTCCCCGCACGATGGCCACGCGTTTGTCCTGCAATTGATCCAGTTCCGGCAGTGCCAGGACCGCTTCGCTGTTGCTTCCTCGCGAAGGTCGTATCACCGTACAGGCAAACCTTGTTGATGCGGCCCGGGCGGTGGTCTCACCGATTGCAATCACCTGGATGCCAACGGGAAATTGTGGCCAGAAATCTTCGATGAGGTCGCCACCAAACTTCACCGCGTTACTGCTGATAAAGATGATAATGTGGTAACGATCCAGATCCTGAACCAGTGATCTTGCATGCTGGATCGCATCGGCGTCATCTATGGCTTCGATTGTTAACAGGGGCAGGCTCTCCGCGGTACCGCCGATCTGTTCGATAGCGGCGCGCAAACTAGCCTGTTGTTGCTCCGGGCGGGTGAGCAAAATCCGCCGGCCGGTGAGATTAAGATCAGGAGTCAGCGCTGTCATCGGAAGTTATTGCCAGGGCATCCAGAATCGATTGCGCTCCCTGCGCCAGCAAATCTTCAGCCGCGGCGATACCAATCTGTTCTGCTTCGTGGACATCGCCGTTTCGTTCACTGCGATAGATCTGTTGGCCATCGAGCGCTCCCACCAATGCGCTTAACATCAGCGTATCTTCCTGCAACTCTGCATAGCTGGCGATGGGTACCTGACAGCCACCCTGCAGGCGCGCCACCACCGCACGTTCGGCAGTGACTCTTGCAGCAGTGTGCGCATGATGCAAACAATCGATAAGTTGCAGGGTTTCCAGGTCCTGGGTTCTGCATTCGATACCTACTGCACCTTGGCCACCGGCGGGCAGGCATAAATCCTTGTCGAGTCTTTGCCTGATACGATCTTCCATCTGCAGACGCATCAGGCCGGCAGCGGCCAGCACAATAGCATCGTAGTCACCTGCATCCAGTTTCCCCAGGCGGGTTCCCACATTGCCACGCAAATCGATAATCTGCAGATCGGGGCGCATGTGTTTCAACTGGCACTGGCGACGAAAACTGGACGTACCCACTCTCGCTCCGGAAGGCAAGTCATCCAGGCTGGCGTAATCATTGGAGACGAAGGCATCGGAAGGATCTTCCCGTTCGCAGATGACGGCCAGGCCGAGACCATCCGGAAACTCCATGGGCACATCCTTCATGGAATGCACGGCAAGGTCTGCCTCATCATTCAACATGGCCCGTTCTAACTCTTTAACGAACAATCCCTTACCGCCCACCTTGGCTAGTGGGCTATCAAGTATCTGGTCGCCCTTGGTGGTCATCGCCACCAGCTCGATCTCCAGGCCAGCATGATGCTGTTGCAGGGCGTCTTTTACGTAGTTCGCCTGCCACAATGCCAGTGGACTCTTTCGGGTCGCGATGCGAAGGGTCCTGCTCATCTTGGGGTTGTTCTCCAGCCTGCTGTCATAGCGCTCTATTCTACGGGAACTGAGGT
>CAYTLI010000101.1:0-9289 GCA_964438455.1 uncultured Pseudohongiella sp. | reverse complement strand
ACCGGCACGAGCTAGGCTCACTACCCCCTCAAGATAGCGTGTCTACCAATTCCACCACTTCGGCAAATTCTATGAAAGTCCTAGCCGCCATTTGGCAAGCTGGGCACATCGCTCTGGGTAGAAACCGTCTCTTCCTCTTCCAGCGCCGGGATATCGGACTGCTGGGAGGTGACTTCTTCCAGAATTGCTTCGTTTGCTACTGGCAAGCCTGTAGTCGAGCCAAGCCCACCCTGGCTGCGCGCAAAGATGGCAAGGGCCAGACTGGTGACAAAGAAAATCGTGGCTGCAATCGTGGTTGCTCTAACCAGGAAGTTGCCGCTACCGGATGCTCCGAATACCGTTTGTGATGCACCGGCGCCAAAAGACGCTCCCGCATCGGCGCCCTTGCCCTGTTGCAACAACACCAGGCCAACAATCACTACGGCCACTATGACATGTACAACTACTACTATTGTTTGCATGATTACCTTTCCGCGCTCGCGCAAATGGCTACAAATTCTTTCGACTCCAGGGAAGCTCCTCCTACCAGACCGCCATCGATGTCCGGCTGGGCAAATAACTCCTCTGCATTGGCACTCTTTACACTGCCCCCGTACAGGAGCTGAATAGTTGATGCCACATCGCTATCTCGCTCGGCGAGATGTTTCCGGATCAGGGCGTGTACCTGTTGCGCCTGCTCCGGGCTGGCAGTCTCTCCGGTGCCTATAGCCCAGATTGGTTCGTAGGCTATCACCGCGCCAGCGAAAGCGGCGATTCCGGCATGTTCAATAACTGCATCCAGCTGCGCCAGCACTACCTGATCGGTAATTTCCTGCTGCCGCTGTTGCAATGACTCCCCTACACAGAGTATGGGCGTCATGCCATGTTTCTGCACTGCGACGAATTTAGTCGCCACCTGGACATCGGACTCTGCATATAGCTCGCGTCGCTCCGAGTGTCCGACTATAACCAGTTGGGCGCCGATATCAGCCAACATGCTGCCGGCCACTTCGCCGGTGAACGCACCCTTCTCTTCAGCCGAAACGTTCTGTGCTCCCGGCATGATCCTCGAGCCTGCACACAACTCTGCGATCAATGGCAGATAGACGAAAGGCGGGCATACACCAATTTCGACCTGCGCAGAAAAATCCTGCGTTTCGCTCTTGATCTCATTGACGAGCGACTCACAAAAGTCCCGGCTGCCGTGCATCTTCCAGTTACCGACAACCAGCTTGGAACGTGCGCTCATAGACATCTGGGAACTAAGGAGGCCGGACAAAAACGGGCGCCAATACTACCCAAACTGCCCCTCTGATGCAATAAATCAGCGGGCTTGGGACAGCTCGGCGGCAACAACTTCAGAGAGCTCGTGAGCCAGCTGCTCCACGGTAGCACTGTCCTCACCCTCAACCATGACGCGGACCACCGGCTCAGTACCCGATGGTCGCAGCAACACCCTGCCATTCTTGCCGAGCCGGGATTCGACGTCAGAAACAGCCGCCTGGACGGTTTCGCTCTGACCCGGGTCAAATCGGGTGGCCAGGCGAACATTCACCATGGCCTGGGGGAACTTTCGCATCTTGCTGCGCAGGTCGATAAGGGGCTGTCCGCTACTGGCAATCGCTGCCAATGCCTGGAGGGCAGAGACAATGCCATCACCTGTGGTGTTAATGTCCAGGCAAATGATGTGCCCGGAAGATTCACCGCCCAGATTCCAGTTTCTCTGCAACATTTCCTGCATCACATAGCGGTCGCCGACCTTGGTGCGCACGAAAGGTACATCCAGCGAGTCCAGCGCGAGCTCGAGACCGAGATTACTCATCGATGTGCCTACTACCCCGCCGAAATCGATATTCTGCCGACGCCGGTCCCGCGCTATGACATAGAGTATTTCATCCCCGTCCACAATGTTGCCCAAATGATCGACCATGATCAGGCGATCACCATCTCCGTCGAAAGCGATACCCAGGTCAGCCTGCTCGGCAACAACCGCTTCGGCCAACAACTTCGGCGAAGTGGAGCCACTGTTTTCATTAATATTGAGGCCGTCGGGCTCCACGCCTATGGCAACAACCTTGGCGCCCAATTCTTCGAACACGGCCGGTGCAATGTGGTAGGTCGAACCATGGGCACAATCAACGACGATTTTCAGACCGTTAAATTTTAAACTGGTGCCAATGGTGCTCTTGCAGAATTCGATATACCGTCCAGCAGCATCGGTGATTCGCGACGCCTTACCAAGGGAATCAGAGGGGACAGTTGAAACACTTTGCGCGAGTTGCTCCTCAATGGCCAGCTCCACCTCATCGGGCAACTTGGTTCCCTGGGCAGAGAAAAACTTGATGCCATTGTCCTGAAAGGAATTGTGGGAAGCGCTGATTACGATACCTGCCTGGGCACGCAGCGTGCGCGTCAGGTAGGCAATGGCAGGGGTTGGCATAGGTCCCGTGAGTTGAATATCAACGCCAGCCGCTGTCACACCGGCCTCGAGCGCTGCTTCAAACATGTACCCGGAGATACGCGTGTCTTTACCAATAATGATTTTGTTGCGGCCGTTGCCGGATTCAGCAAACACCCTGCCAGCGGCCCAACCCAACTTGAGCATAAAATCAGGCGTGATTGGAGCGGTGCCTACGGTACCCCGGATACCATCGGTGCCGAAATATTTTTTCTTTTTATCAGACATGGCTGAGATTTACGCTTCGTTATAAGCGCAGTGTACTCTAATTGCGTCAACTGTGGCAGCCACATCATGGCTGCGCACTATGCGTGCGCCGCCCTGCAGCGCCAAAGTCGCAGCTGCCACGGATGCGGCCATGCGATCACCAACTGGTTTGTCAGTGACTGCTCCGAGCATCGACTTACGCGACAAGCCGACCAGTATCGGTACACCCAGGTCATTGAGCCGGGAAAGATTCCTCAGCAACTGATAGTTGTGCTCCACCGCTTTACCGAAACCAAACCCGGGATCGATCAACAAGCGCGTGTCCGCAATGCCCGCGCCCCGGCAGGACTCTACCCGCTGGGACAGGAATGTGTAGACCTCTTCGACCACATCATCGTAGGTAATGTTTTCCTGCATGGTGCGAGGCTGCCCCTGCATATGCATCAGGCAAATTCCTGCTTTCGAAGCCGCTGCCGCCTCCAGCGCACCTTCGAGGGTAAGGGCACGGATGTCATTGATGAGGTCAGCACCGGCTGCCACGGCTTCCTGCATTACCGTAGCGACACTGGTATCGACGGATAAACAGACATCGAAGTTTGATCGCAAAGCGGTGATCACAGGTATGACCCGATCCAGCTCCTGCTCCGTTGAGACGGCCTCTGCGCCTGGTCGGGTTGACTCACCACCCACATCAAGAATCTGCGCGCCGTCAGCAACCATGGTTTCGGCGCTATTGAGCACGCAGTCGATGTCTACCTGGAAGCTTGTGCTGCCCGGCCTGGCAAACTGCGAACCATCAGAAAATGAGTCGGGGGTGACGTTCAGAATACCCATGCAGACCGGAGTCGACAGATCCAGTTGTCGATCTCCGGCTGATAGGTGTAACTTCAATGTGGAAAGTGCTTCAGGCTTGAATCAATGCTCACCGGCAGGGCCGCCGATCTTGCCAGCACCCTTGTCAGCGCTTTTATCCTTGGTCTCTTCCTTCTCGACAGGACTTGCGCCACCATCTTTGTCATCCGTATCTGACCAACCCATGGGCGGCCTTGGTTTCTTGCCTTCCATGATGTCATCGATCTGATCGGAGTCGATGGTTTCATATTCAATCAGAGCGTCTTTCATCAGCTCGAGCAAGTGTCGGTTGTCTTCGAGAATCTGCTGGGCCTTGCCATAGCATTCATCGATGATTCGTCGCACCTCTTTGTCGATAGCCTTGGCAGTATCGCTCGATACTGACTTGGATTGCGACGCGGCGGAACGACCGAGGAATACTTCTCCCTCGTCTTCGGAATACAGCAAGGGTCCGAGCTCATCAGACAGGCCCCACTTGGTTACCATATTGCGAGCCATCTCTGTGGCGCGCTGAATGTCATTGGAAGCGCCAGTTGTAACACCTTCCTTGCCAAGGGTCATTTCTTCGGCGATACGGCCGCCGTAGAGGCTGCAAATCTGACTCTGGATATGTTGCTTGCTGAAACTGTAACGATCTTCTTCCGGCAAGAACATGGTAACCCCGAGCGCACGCCCGCGTGGAATGATGCTGACCTTGTAGACTGGATCATGCTCAGGCATCAGGCGACCCACAATGGCGTGACCCGCTTCGTGATAAGCAGTGTTCAGTCGCTCCTTCTCTGACATGACCATGGACTTGCGCTCAGCGCCCATCATGATCTTGTCCTTCGCCTTTTCGAACTCCTCCATGGTGACCAGTCGCTTGCTGGCTCGCGCCGCAAACAAGGCAGCTTCGTTTACCAGATTGGCGAGATCGGCACCGGAAAATCCTGGTGTGCCTCTGGCAATTACGCCGGCCTGGACATGATCATCAATCGGTACCTTGCGCATATGCACTTTAAGAATCTGCTCACGACCGCGAATGTCAGGCAGGCCTACAACGACCTGGCGATCGAAACGACCAGGACGCAGCAAGGCCGGATCGAGCACATCCGGTCTGTTGGTTGCCGCCATAACAATGACGCCATCGTTACCTTCGAAACCGTCCATCTCGACCAGCAACTGGTTCAGGGTCTGCTCACGCTCGTCGTGACCACCACCGAGTCCTGCACCACGATGCCGACCCACGGCATCGATCTCATCAATGAAGATGATGCAAGGGGCGTGTTTCTTAGCCTGATCGAACATATCGCGCACACGAGAAGCACCGACACCGACAAACATCTCAACAAAATCAGAACCAGATATGGAAAAGAATGGCACTTTCGCTTCACCGGCAATCGCCTTGGCGAGAAGTGTCTTACCAGTACCTGGCTGGCCAACCATCAGTACGCCACGGGGGATTCGTCCGCCGAGACGTTGAAACTTGTCAGGCTCGCGCAGGAATTCAACCAGCTCCTGCACGTCTTCCTTGGCTTCTTCCACGCCGGCAACGTCGGCGAAGGTCACCTTGATCTGGTCTTCACCAAGCAGCTTGGCCTTACTCTTGCCAAAGGACATGGGACCGCCACGACCACCGGCGCCACCGCCCTGCATCTGGCGCATAAAAAAGAAGAACAGGGCAATGATAATCAGTATCGGGAAACTGGCGACGAGTAACTGTGTCCAGATACTCTGTTGTTCGGGTTCATTGGCAATGATTTCGACACCATTGTCGAACAGGTCGTCCATTAATTGATCGTCACCGATCAACGGCATTACTGTGCGAAAACGGCTGTTGTCCGAGCGAATACCGGTGATATTGATGCCCGCCAATTCCACGGCGGTGACGCGGCCAGACCGCACCTCCCGAATGAATTCCGAGTAGTTGATGCTGTCTTCCCTGGTCTCCTGGTTAATATTGTTGAAAACCGTCAACAATACACCGGCGATGATCATCCAGAGAATCAGGTTTTTTGCCATATCATTCAAGAGCTTATCTCCGAGTACTTGTCACTGCCGCAGCAGGCTCTGAGCCATTTCTCAGGCTAATTCTAATCTCAACATAGATTATTGCACGTAAATCCGCCGGAAATCCGTCCGAAGCGGGCTAATTGGGGTCAAACTGTGAGCCCAGCAGGTAAACTTCCCGGGATCTCGCCCTGGAAGCCTTGGGTTTCCTGGTCTTCACCGTTTTGAAGCTGGATCGCATCTCACGCTGTAACTGGTCGAAACCTTCTCCCTGGAACACCTTTACCAGTAAATACGACCCAGGTTTGAGGACGGATCTCGCCAGATCCAAAGCCAACTCAGCCAGGTACATGACCCGCGGCTGATCTATGTCTTTCATACCACTGATATTGGGTGCCATGTCAGAGATTACAAGGTCTGCACCCTCATCGCCGATGGCAGCAAGGATCTCTGCGAGCACCGCTTCCTCGGTGAAATCGCCGCGGATGAACTGGACGCCAGCCATGGAGTCCATGGCCAGCAGGTCGCAGGCAATAACACTGCCGTCATCGCCAACCAGGTCTGCAGCCACCTGGGACCAGCCACCTGGGGCCGCACCCAGATCCACAACCTTCATTCCGCGCCTGATCAACCTGTCCTTGTCCTGAATCTCAAGCAACTTGTAACTGGCGCGGGACCGATAGCCATCTTCCTGGCTCCGGCGCACATACTCGTCGTCGAAATGCTCTTTCAACCATTGTTTGCTGCTTGGGGATCGGGCCATTACACTGTGTCGTTCGGCAGGGATTGCAAAAGAAAATGGATAGCGACAGATAGATGAGCCTCAGCAATTCAGACAAGAAAGCCTTACGCGCGATTGGTCACAATCTCAATCCGGTGGTGATCATTGCACAAAATGGCCTTTCAGAAAATGTGTGCAAGGAAATTGAGCGCGCCCTCAAGGATCATGAACTGATTAAAATCAAGTTGCAGATTCCGGATCGGGAAGCCCGGCGACAACTTACTGATGAGGTTTGCGAGAAATTATCTGCCCAGTGTGTACAGAATATCGGGCACATGGCCCTGCTTTATCGCAAGGCGAAGAAGCCCAATCCGAAGCTGACCAACCTGAAAACAGGAAAGTGAGCCTGCTAAATAGCGGCTATACGTGTTCGACCGATTCGATTTCGTAATCGATATCACCAGCCGGCGCTTTCACTGTCACCTCATCGCCTTCCTGCTTGCCCATTAGCGCCCTGGCGATCGGAGAGCCAACCGAAATCTTGCCTGCAGGCACATCGGCCTCGTCTTCACCGACTATCTGGTAGGTGACAGACTCTTCTGTATCAAGGTTATATAAGGTGACAGTTGTCCCAAATATAACCTTGCCACTTGGATCAATCTTGGTGACATCGATGATTTCAGACTCGGCCAGCTTGCCTTCGATCTCCGTGATGCGCCCTTCACAAAAGCTCTGTTGCTCCCGGGCAGCGTGATATTCTGCATTCTCGCGCAGATCGCCATGCTCCCGCGCCTCGGCGATGGCTGCCGAAATCTTCGGGCGGGTTACGGTCTTTAGCTCTTTGAGTTCCTCGCGCAAGCGCTCAGCACCCTGAACTGTCATCGGGACTTTGGCCATAGTGATTATTGATTACAATTCTGAATGTAAGGTCTGTAGCGTATACACAGACATGTTGTTGCCGAAGTCCAGCGCATCACAAATAGCCAGCGCTCCGGCAATGGTAGTGGTACAAAACACATCGTGGCGCAACGCGGTTCGCCTGATTGTCGAGGAATCCGCGATCGCCTGCTTGCCTTCGGTGGTGTTGAAAACTACCTGAATCTCGTCATTTTTTAGCATATCAACTATATGAGGTCTACCTTCGGCGACCTTGTTCACCTTCGTCACCGGCAGGCCGGCTTCTGCAATCACCCTGGCGGTTCCCGAGGTTGCCACCACGGAATAACCCAGTTTCAGCACACGCTTGGCGACTTCGACGACCGCGGTCTTGTCGCGATCACGGACACTGATAAATGCATTGCCCCTGGTCTCGATAGTTTCCCCGGCACCCATCTGGGATTTGGCATAGGCCTCGGCAAATGTCTCGCCGACCCCCATGACCTCGCCTGTGGACTTCATCTCAGGCCCAAGAATGGGATCCACACCTGGAAACTTGTTGAAAGGGAACACGGCCTCTTTCACAGCAAAGGTCTTCGGTTTCACTTCCTCGGTAAACTGCTGCTCCTCGAGGCTGGTGCCCACCATACAGCGGGCAGCAACTTTTGCCAGTGAGCGACCGATGCACTTGGAAACGAAGGGCACCGTGCGTGACGCTCTCGGGTTCACCTCGATGATATAGACTTCACCATCCTGGTAGGCAAGCTGTGTGTTCATCAGACCTATCACGCCGAGCTCGAGCGCCAGGTCGGTAACCTGCTGGCGAATCTTGTCCTGCACCTCGACGGGGAGGTTATATGGAGGCAATGAGCAAGCGGAGTCACCGGAGTGAATGCCTGCCTGCTCGATGTGCTGCATGATCGCCCCGACAACTACCTGCTTGCCATCGCTGACAACGTCCACGTCAATCTCGATGGCCGAACTGAGGTAATGGTCGAGCAACACCGGGCTCTCGTTGGAAACCATAACCGCTTCTTTCATGTAGCGCTTTAGTTCCGCCTCGTTGTAGACGATCTCCATGGCTCTGCCGCCAAGTACGAACGAAGGCCGGATCACCAGCGGGTAGTCGATGTTGGCAGCCTGGTCCATCGCCTCTTCGACGCTGCGCACTGTACAGTTGGGTGGCTGCTTGAGTTGCAATTTGTCGATCAGTTGCTGGAATCGTTCCCGGTCTTCGGCCCGGTCGATTGCGTCTGGCGAGGTGCCGACTATTGGTATGCCCGCTTCTTCCAGCTGCTTGACCAGGTTAAGCGGAGTTTGGCCCCCGAACTGCACTATCACTCCGGCAGGTTTTTCCAGGTCAGCAATTTCAAAAACGTCCTCGAAGGTGAGCGGTTCGAAATAGAGCCGATCGGAAACATTGAAGTCTGTGGATACTGTTTCCGGGTTGCAATTCACCATGATGGTTTCATAGCCGTCTTCACGCATCGCCAACGCGGCATGAACACAGCAGTAATCAAACTCGATACCCTGACCGATTCGGTTTGGTCCGCCGCCCAGCACCATGATCTTCTTCTTGTCACTGGGTTCAGCTTCACATTCCTCCTCGTAGGTGGAATACATATACGCGGTGGTCGACACAAACTCAGCCGCACAGGTGTCAACTCGCTTGAAAACCGGGCGCACCTTCAATTCAATCCGCCGCTGTTGTACTTCGTTCTCGCTCACACCGAGTAACTGGCTCAAGCGCTTATCGGAGAAGCCCTTGCGCTTCAGGCTGAGCATGAAATCGTGATTGATCTGTTGCAGCTCATTTTCCGCAACCCGGGACTCGGTCTGGATCAGGTCCTCTACCTGGCGTAGAAACCAGGGGTCAATGCCAGAGAGCTCAAACACGGTTTCCAGAGGCCAGCCTGCCCTGAAAGCATCGGCAAGATAGCGAATTCTCTGCGCACCCGGTTCGGTTAGCTCCCGGGTCAGCACTTCTTTCGCATTGCTGACCTCTTCATCCAGTATCGGGTCGAATCCACAGAGACCTACTTCCAGTCCACGCAGAGCTTTCTGCATGGATTCCTGGAAAGTCCGGCCGATGGCCATCACCTCGCCAACGGATTTCATCTGCGTGGTAATTCGATCTACAGCCTCGGGAAATTTCTCGAAGGTGAAACGGGGAATCTTGGTGACCACGTAGTCGATGGTCGGCTCGA
>CAYTLI010000100.1:0-9405 GCA_964438455.1 uncultured Pseudohongiella sp. | reverse complement strand
CCCTGATGACGCTTCTCCTGCTCTTCCATTCTCTTGCGAAATTCTTCCATCAGCTTTTCAAGACCACCCAAAGCTTCGATCTTGGCCTTCTCCTCATCACTGAGCATGGATTCGAATTGCTTGCGCAGCCACTCTTCGGGAATCTGGTAAAGGGACAAGTCATCGATTAATTCGATGTTTTCGAAGTACTTCGCAAAAGCCAGGTCAAACTTATCGAAATTTTTCTCGTCTTTGACGAAGCAGGCACGGGACAGGTAATAGAAGTCGTCCACATTACCGAAGATCACGTTCTGCTTGAGACACTCAAGCAGTGTGAATAATTCGGTAAAGGATACGGGCAAACGCTCTTCCCTGAGCGTCATGAAGAAGTTGATCAGCATTAACGATTGGCCCGATGCATAAAGGCCAGCTTTTCGAGCAACTGCACATCCTGCTCATTCTTGAGCAAGGCGCCATACAAAGGCGGGATAGCATTCTTTGCATCGTGATCTTTCAATACATCTGCTGGAATATCATCCGCCATCAACAGCTTTAACCAGTCGATCAATTCTGAAGTGCTTGGTTTCTTTTTCAGGCCTGGAATTTTTCTGACATCGAAAAATATGTCCATTGCCTGGCTCACCAATTGCTTCTTGATGCCCGGATAATGTACTTCGACGATCTTTTCCATCGTCACTGTGTCGGGAAAATCAATATAGTGGAAGAAGCAACGGCGCAGGAATGCGTCCGGCAACTCTTTCTCGTTGTTGCTGGTAATAATGACTATGGGCCGCGTTTTCGCCTTGATGTTTTCCTTGGTCTCGTAGACAAAGAACTCCATCTTGTCGAGCTCCAGCAGCAAGTCATTGGGGAACTCTATGTCAGCTTTATCAATCTCATCGATGAGCAAGACTGCCTGTTTGTCGGAGCTGAATGCCTGCCAGATTTTGCCCTGGATAATATAGTTCGCTATATCGTGTACTTTTTCATCGCCGAGCTGGGAATCACGCAAGCGCGATACCGCGTCATATTCATAGAGACCTTGCTGCGCCTTGGTGGTCGATTTGATATGCCACTGGATAAGAGGAAGATCCAGGGCTTTCGCAATCTGCTCTGCCAGCATGGTTTTTCCCGTGCCAGGCTCACCTTTGATCAACAGAGGTTTCTGCAGGCGGATTGCCGCGTTTACAGCGAGTTGTAGCTCATCGGTAGCGACATATTCTTCGGTGCCGGTGAAATTCATATAACAGTCCCAAGCTCAATTAACAGCGTTCATTTTAATGTCAGGGCTTAAATTAATACAGAAAAAACCCGGCGTCATGACAACACCGGGTTTCGTATGGGTACTAAATTACTTGCTTGTGCTCGGCGCCTACGCACCCATCTCTATGAGTCTTCTGCCACGCTCGGTGATATACCAGCGGACACCCTTACGCCCTCCAACTTTACCCGCCAGCGATTTCAGTGTCAGGAATCCCAGTGTCTTGACCATGGTCGATTCGTCGGTATCGGCTTCCCGACACAGGCCGGTCAGCGAGCGATAGATAAATCGACCACAGCCCAGAGTCTTGAGCACTTTTGAAGATGTCGAATCGAGTTCATCAGCAATGGGCGCAGCTTCGACCGTGGCCTCGGCCAGCAAGGCATCATCCTCTGTCTCCGTATCGATCAGTGGTAATAGCTCTTCCAGCAACTGGCGCAATTGATATTGCAGCAAATCAACCTTGTCGCCAGCAGCCCTGGCTTGCGCCAGAACATCATCGGAGACGTTTTCCATGAAGAATCGCGGCGAGATCGCCACCGCGAGGCAGATAGCAACGTAGTTCAGCAGATTTGCGGGATCACCTTCACTATCGACGATCAGGCTGCTGCCAAAAATACTCAATACGAAAGGCACCAGGAAAGTTACGAAGATGCCCAGCATAATGAATCGGGTGAGCAGATTCAGGTTGGCGTCCCTTCTCGTGGAGATGGTGTAGTAGTTGATAACTCCACCTGCGGCTCCAACCAATATCATGATGAAAACCAGTGAGCTGAAATGACCCATAGTAAACCTCTCAACACTAAGTTATTGTTTTATAACAAGTAATTACGATTACGCCCGGTGGCTGCGAAATATCCTGCAGCACCGAGAAAATACAGGGACAGAAAGTCTACTTTATTGCGGAGGGACTTTAAATTACAAAATTATCTCTATGTTTTTACGCCCTTTTCCTCTGAATGAAATAGAGCAGGCTCGCAACAAATTCGGCCAATAGCAGGGAAAGGAGTAGCGGCACCATCGCTCGTGACGCAGCACTGGTACCGATGGTGATGGCATCGAGGGTCATCACCATAAGGGCCGGTGCGAGGGAGGTACCCTCGGTGTTGGCATACCAGGGTGTAATGATCAGGGCCAGCATTAAGCCGCGCATACTGTAGGCAATCCATCGGGCTCGCTTGAACGCGGTCACCCGCCAGAATATCCAGTAAAACAGGGACGCAGCCGCAGCATAGATGACCCAGATAACCCAAAAATTACTTTCTACACCCATAGCTGTGTAATCCGGTCAGGACTCGACCCAACGAATAATGTGCTCATCATACCCATCTTCGTGAACGTGATCTTCACTCAAGGTCTTTCCCTTTATCGAGATCTGTGCCTCGGTCATTGCGTCACTGGAACCCGCAAGCAATGGGTGCCAGGGAAACAAGGGCTTGTTTTCCATTCGCAGGCGATAGGCGCAAGTGTCAGGCATCCAGTGTAATTGGTCGTCTGTCATGGAGTGCACTTCCAGACATTCGGGTACCTGCTCAGATCGGGTTCCGTAACAGTTACACCTTGCAGAAGACGCGTCGTGAAAACGGCAGACGATTCTCGTCCAGACAATTTCTTCAGTCTCATCATCCTGCAGTTTCTTCAGGCAACAGCGACCACAATGATCACAAAGCAACTCCCATTCGACTGCATTCAGGCTGCGCAGAGGAAGCAACCAGAACTGGTCACGTACCGAATCGTCATCAGAAGCCTTTACCATTACGGCTAATCCAACGCATCCATAAATGAAGATTCCAGTTCCTGCTGTCGCCATCCGGTCATCGGCGGCTGCCAGTTTAACTCGCCTGAATCCTGGAAACCCTTGAGCAGCTCGTGCATCCATTTCTTGCGCGCCAACAACTCTGGCGCTATTGCGAGCGTGTCAGCCTTTTGTTCGACAATCTTGCGCCAGGATTTAAGAACGCCCCGATACCTTGGCGGCAATGGCGGATTCAATAGATCAACATCAATTGGAGTGAGCGCAGGCGGATCTGCCAGCAACTCGAGCAAAGCCTTGCCATAACGTTGTCGCAACCCCTTGCCCAAGCCTTCTATCTCTGCCAGTGAGCCCGACGTGAGACTGCCATTCAAACCAACTGCCGATGCCAGTGCGAACAGATCATTATCTCTGGCAATCCAGTTTCGTGGCTTATCCCGTCGTCGGGCTTCGGTCTCCCGCCAATAGGCAAGAACCTGCAATGCTTTTAACTGGGTATCGTCGAGTCGCCACGCATTACTAATGTCGGCATAGAGAACTTTCCAGGAATCTGGGTCTTCCTGTTTTCTCGCCACCTCGAGCAACTGGGCAGAATCTTCGGCAAACCAGTCAAGCGTGTGATTGCTGTTCATCATCGATAACAGTTGATCGCGGATAGTCATAAGATAACAGACATCGTTGGCCGCATAGGTAAGTTGTTTGTCGGTCAGGGGCCTCTGCAACCAATCAGAGCGCGTTTCCTCTTTCGGCACTGTAATACCGATAGTCAGCTCAACGAGTGCCTGGTAGCTAAGGCTGAATCCCATCCCCGCATATGCAGCAGCCAGTTGTGTATCGAAGATTCTTGCCGGCAAGGTGCCGAAATATGAGAGTAATAATGACAGGTCTTCACCAGCCGAATGCAGGACAAATTCCATTTCTGGATTCTGCAGAATATCGAGAAACGCATCCCAGGATTCAATTTCCAGGGGATCTATCAGATACACATTCTCGGAATCAGCCAGTTGCAGCAGGCCTGGCTTTGGATAAAAGGTGTCAGTTCGAACAAATTCTGTGTCGATAGCCAGGCTATTGGCCTGACTCCAGCGGTCGCAAGCAGAATCGAGCTGCTCCTGAGCGGTTATGAAATTTATTTTCCTGCCATCAGAAGCAATCATGAGATCAGGATTTGTCCAGAACCTGCCGACCACTGAACGCATGAGTCAGCGTGCCGCCATCGACAAATTCCAGTTCGCCGCCCACTGGTACCCCATGGGCAATGCGGGATACCACTACTTCATCCTGTTTAAGTTGCTCGGCTATGTAGTAGGCAGTTGCATCACCTTCAACGGTGGGGTTGCAGGCCAGAATTACTTCTTCAATTCCCTGGGTCCTGACCTTTTCCACCAAGGCACCAATCGACAACTCTTCCGGCCCGATACCGTCAATTGGTGACAGGTGGCCCATTAGCACGAAATAAATTCCACGATAGGTGCCAGATTGCTCTATCGCGAAGATATCAGCTGGCGACTCGACTACACAGCACTGGGTCTTGTCCCGGGAATGATTTGCGCAGATACGACAAACCTCTTCTTCAGTCAGGGTTCTGCACTCCCTGCAGTTGCCTACCTCGGCAATGGCTTCCTGCAGCGCCTTACTGAGCCCAAGCCCACCTTCCTTGTTACGCTCCAACAAATGAAGGCTCATGCGCTGGGCCGACTTCGGCCCGACGCCGGGCAAACAACGAAAGGCTTCGATTAACTGATCGATAAGTGGGCTTGAATGCATCGTTGAATAGCCTAGAACGGGAACTTGAATCCTTCAGGCAGATTGAAACCGCCAGTCATGGCGCTCAGGTTTTCCTTTTTCGTATCTTCGAGACGCCGTACCGCGTCATTGAAAGCAGCCGCAATCAAGTCTTCAACCACCTCTTTCTCTTCACTCATCAGAGAATCATCAATGTCGATATTCTTTACATCATACTGGCCATTGAGCGTAACGCTTACCAGTCCTGCGCCCGACTCTCCCTTTACTTCCAGGTTCGCCATATCCTGCTGTGCCTTCTGAAACTGCTCCTGCATCTGGCGAGCCTGCTTCATGATCTCATTGAAATCAGTCATAGTTATCCGTTGCTTTCTATAGGTGTGATTGTCTCTTTCTCAACATTTGCCGCAAATCGTTCAATCAGCTGTTGCACATTGTCGTCAGCTTCAAATTGCTCAACCAATTCGTTCTTGAATTCCTGCTTTAACCTCGCCGCCAACTGCGCTGGTGTTTCCGCATCAACGCTGCCAATCGAAATTGAGACCTTTACAGGGCGTTCGAAATAACGACTAAGTGCCTGTCCTATTTTGGGTAGCAGATCTTCGCTATATACCGCCGATTGTGACTGATCAAGCAGGAATCGAATTTCATCTCCAACGCAAGATTCAACTATTACATTGGCCAATACATTCGCCGCAATGCCAGAAACATCCAGTTTCGGGAAAACCATCAACCAAGTGGAACGATCCAGTTCCTGCAAACCTATTGCTCGCGTATCTGAAGAATCCATTGGGACTGGATCCTCTGATTCGCCTTCAGGTTCTACTGAATTCCCGAGAGCTTCAGGAGCATGTTCAGTTTGCGCCTGGTCTGGCACAGTGGAGACTGTCTCTTTGGGCTCGCTTACTCCTGCATCAGTCTTTTTTTTTACCCTATCACTCTCGTCATCCTGTTCTTTTACAGGCTCGCTACTCAGGACAGGTTTGAGCTCTTCATCTACAAGATCCGGTGAAAACACCATCATCCTTAGCAACAGCATTTCAAAGGCTGACTTGACGTCAACGCCCGCCCGGAGATCCGCCCTTCCCTTCACGCCAATCTGGTAGAACAACTGGATATCTTCAGCGGTAAATTTATGCGCGAGCTTCTTCAACTCTTCAATATCACCGAAACTGTCATCGAGTGTGTCAGGCGCAATTTGAGCCAATGCAATCCGGTGTAGACTACTAAGCAAGCTATCAAGGGTATGAGCATAATCTGGCACCCTGTCAGAAAGCTTGTTTATCAGTTCGAGCACTGCATTGATATTCCCTTCAGCCATCGCCGTGAGCAGTCGAATGATCTGCTGACTCTCCGGGACACCCAGCATCTCCACCACACCGGCCTTGCTGACAGTACCCTGGCAATAGGATATAGCCTGATCAACCAGGGTAAGAGCGTCTCGCATACTTCCAGCCGCGCTGGCAGCAATCTGCCACAGGGCCTCCTCATCGAACTCTATCGCCTCTTCTGCCAGGACGTTCTGCAGGTACTCGACAATAGCTTTCGGGCTGAGGTTTTTGAGATTGAATTGCAGGCAACGAGACAGAATGGTAACGGGTAACTTTTGTGGATCTGTCGTGGCGAACAGGAATTTCACATGGGGCGGTGGCTCTTCCAGTGTTTTCAGCAAAGCATTAAAGCTGTGATTAGAGAGCATGTGCACCTCATCGATAAGGTACACCTTGAATCTACCTCGAGAGGGCGTGTACTGAACATTGTCGAGCAGCTCTCTCGTGTCCTCTACCTTGGTTCTGGAGGCGGCATCCACTTCGATCAGATCGATGAAGCGCCCTTCATTAATTTCCGTGCATGCAGCACACTGTTCGCAGGGTTGCGACGTGATGCCAGTCTCACAATTCAGGCACTTGGCAAGAATTCTGGCCAGCGTGGTTTTTCCCACACCCCTGGTGCCAGTAAACAGGTAAGCATGATGCAGGCGCTCATTATCAAGAGCATTGATGAGTGATTTGAGAACATGTGCTTGCCCGGCGACCTGGGCAAAATTGGCGGGGCGCCATTTCCTGGCAAGTACTTGATAGCTCATGCAGTATTAATTCGCTAGCGAACCAGTCTCAATCAGTGGACTTGCCTCTGGATTCGCAGGATCAGCGACAGAGGATAAATCGACTTCTAAGTGGTAGCCCTTGCCAGCCACACCACGGCACATGAATCAGCTACTACCGTTGCTCCCTTCCGGGCCTGGCGGGGTTCATAACCTACCATTGCGCGGGGACCGACAAGAGTTACCGTTGCAGATGATAACACGAGACCGCCCTACACGTGCAGAGCCTCGCAGTGCTCAGGGTAACGCCAGGGTTACCAGGCGTGCGTCCTCGCCACCACCAACCGCTATGGAGATGAACTGCTCGCCATCAATCATATAGGTCATTGGGGTCCCTGCCGGAGGCAGTGGAAGTTCAGCCTCGTGAATGATATTGCCCGTGGCCTTGTCAAAAGCTCGCAGCAGGTTGCGACCTCCATCACTCTGGGCGAAAAACAACAACGATCTGGTTAATACCGGCCCGGTTCGACTCGTACTGCCTACAGGACCCGGATCGAGAATGCCCATATCGATAATCTGTTGCCTTCTTCCTTCCCCATGGGGAACCATCCATTCGTGCTCACCGGTATCAAGATCTATAGCCGTAATTCGGCTATAAGGCGGCTTGATGAGCGGCAATCCCTGTGGACCCGATACGGACATGGCTCCACCACGAACATAGCCCATCTCTTCCCTCTGGCGACGGGCTTCGCGCAACTCCACTACGATAGGTGATGATGCTGAGGGGATGTAATAGAGGCTGGTTTCCGGATCAAATGCAGCACCATGCCATTCACCACCACCTGCCCAGCCAGGAAATTGAATAGTTCCGCGCAAGGAAGGAGGTGTGAATAGTGGGCCATAATCGAACTCCTCGATAATCTGCAAGGCTTCCTGCCGCAACTCTGGAGTAAAGTCGATCAGCGTATCATCACTGATACCTTGTGGTTCGAATGGCGCTGGTCGGGTTGGAAAAGGCTGCGTAGCAGCAGCAATCTCGCCCGGCACTGTGCTGCCGGGTACTGCGCGCTCTTCGATTGGCCAGACTGGTTCTCCAGTGACACGATCGAACACGTAGGTGAAACCCTGTTTGGAGATTTGCGCCACAGCCTTGATCTCTCGCCCGCCGACATTTATCTCAACCAGCGTAGGCGCCGCTGGCAAATCATAGTCCCAGAGACCGTGATGAACCATCTGGAAATGCCACAGCCTCTCCCCCGTTTCAGTTCGAAGGGCAACCAGGCTTTCGGCAAATAAATTATCACCAAGTCGCTTGCCACCATACCAGTCGTTAGTTGGAGTTCCGATCGGAATATAGGTAATACCTAACTCATCATCGGCACTCATGATGGTCCACGAATTGGTATTACCAGTGTATTCCCAGGAGTTGTCTTCCCAGGACTCGTTGCCAAACTCGCCAGGCTGCGGGATTGTATGGAATACCCATTCCATCTCGCCACTATCAGGGTTGAAAGCACGTACATCGCCCGGCGGCATCTCGATTGAGCTTGGCCCATCGTGAATTGATGAGTTCACAATCACCTTGTCGTTGCTCACCAGCGGTGGTGAGATCACGCCATAGAGGCGGCGCTCAAACTCGCGCCCGAGACCCAGGGTCAGGTCTATTCTGCCCCCTTCCCCAAATGCATTATCAGGTTGACCACTCTCTGCATCCAAAGACCAGAGATAGGAGTCATAGGTTGCATAAAAGATGCGCTGCTTGTCTCCTCTCTCCCAGTAGGCAACACCCCGCGTGTTATAACCCAGGTTATTTGGACGACCCGATTCCCAGGCTTTGGTATCGAACACCCATACCTCTTCACCGGAGGCTGCATCCAGCGCAACTACCCGGCCGAATGAGGTTGAAACATACATCACGCCATCGATAACAATGGGCGTAGCTTTATAGTCTGCGGGAACAGCGCGATTTTCGGCTGCAATATTTGCCGCGACTGTCGGATTGTCTACTGACTCCCACTGCCAGGCAATTTGAAGATCTGTGACATTTGCGGCGTTAATCTGATCCAGCGGGGAATACTTGCTCGAGCCGTTGTCCCCACCGTAAACCGGCCAATCCCGGTCCTGCGCGGAAGCCAGGGTAAAGCCCAGCGAGGCTACTATGACAATGAGAGCTGAAATGGCTGTTTTGGACATGCTTCCCCCAAATATTATTCTGCTGTTGAGCTGAAGAATACTATTGGATCAGCGAGGAAGGGAAATAAAAAACGGGCCCTTGGGCCCGTTTTACATTTATTGGCGGTGAGGGGTGAGCGCGAGTGTTTTGAAAGCGCCAGCTTTCAACGAAGAGCGAACGACCGCGAGCTGTGCTCGCGGGCTGGGGGGATTCGAACGGCCTGCCTTGCAGGCCTGAGGGAGGGATTGATTCAGAATTTGGCTGAGCCAAATTCTTCACCCTTACGGGCGTCTCGCTATGCTCGACGTCTGCGCTGCTTCGCAGCTTTCGAACCACAGGATTCTCATCGCAATCCCGTTACTGATAAATGCGAAAACGGGCCCGAGGGCCCGTTTTACATTTATTGGCGGTGAGGGAGGGATTCGAACCCTCGATGCCTTTCGACATACACA
>CAYTLI010000099.1:0-9467 GCA_964438455.1 uncultured Pseudohongiella sp. | reverse complement strand
CGACAACTCTGCAGGGGTCGACTGTTCTGATCACGAGGTCAATATCAAGATCCTGTTAAATGAGCTCAGCGCTCATGGCAAGTTGACCGAGAATCGTCGCAACAAGTTGCTGGAATCGATGACCGATGATGTTGCAGAACTGGTATTGGAAAATAACTACACCCAGGTGCAGTCCATTGGTATCGCATGCTCACATGCCGATGTACGCCATCGCGAGTACCGGGATCTGGCAAATTTTCTCGAGGCTCATGCCGGTCTCGATCGGGCGCTGGAGTTCTTGCCGGACAATGAAGGTTTTGAGGAAAGGGGAGCCAAGCAACAATACCTGACACGACCAGAGATAGCGGTGCTCACTTCATATATGAAAATGCACCTGAAGGCCACGTTGGTTAATGCGCCTTATCTCGACCAGGAATACATGAATCGGTATCTCTATAGTGCTTTTCCCGCGCGACTGGTGAAGACCTACGACAAAGAACTGCAGCAGCACCCACTGCGAGCAGAGATTATTGCCACCCAGCTGGCTAACCAGGTCGTTAATTTACTCGGCCCGAGTTTCGTTTACCGCATGGTGGATTCCACGGCATCCAGTGTGGTGGAAGTTATCAAGGCCGCAATGATTGCCATGGATTGTTTCGCCATAAAGAAGCCCTGGGACGAGATCGAGGCACTTGATTACAAAATTCCTGCAGAGGTACAGGCTGAGATGATGTCCAGGTTGGTGCGCCTGATTCGCCGTGTAACTCGCTGGTTGTTACGCAATCGCCGCAGCAAGCAGAAGATTGAAGCGGAGGTAGCTGCACTCTCGGTTCCGGTGGACAAATTCAAACAGATGCTGCCCGAAAAGTTGCCAGCAGAATTCAGGGAAATGTTCGACAGCAAACTGGTCCACCTGAAAACGTGCAAGGTACCTAAGGCTCTGGCGCTGGAGATCTGCCGTGCAGACTTTATGTTTCCGGCGACATCAATGATCGACGTCAGTGAAACAACTGGCGCCAACCTGGCAACAGTGGTCGATATCTACTATGGCCTTGGCGAACAACTCCAGCTTAACTGGCTGGGAGGTATGATTAACCAGCTCCCAGTGTCGAATTATTGGCAAGCACTGGCGCGCGAAACCTATCTCGATGATTTGTCCTGGCAACAGAGAGCGCTGACCTGCAACGTGGTCAAAGCAGGCAAGAAACTGAAGGGTACCAGGTCGAAGCTGGATGGCTGGTTGAAGCAGAATGCGGAGATGATCGAGCGCAGTAGCAAGATGCTGAAGTCGCTACAGGCAGAACCCAACCCCGATTACTCCATGTTTTCGGTTGCTCTGCGTGAACTGTTGATACTGGCGCAATCAACCGCCGACCAATGATCGGATAGGCGGTTCATCTAATACTGTGTCCACTCTGGTTTTCTATACTACCGAAGGTTGCCATCTGTGTGAGTACGCAGATGAAATGCTGAGCTGGTTACAATCCCAGCGCGAGGTTGTTGTTGAACGTGTGGATATTGCCAGTGATGAGCGGCTTGTCGAGCTCTACGGTCTGACCATCCCCGTGGTGAAGAATGCTGCAACTGGTGAAGAATTGAACTGGCCGTTTGAGGCGGAGCAACTGCTTAACTTATTTTGATGTGCCAGGGTTCGAAACGCACACCAAACAGATTGTCTGTTGGGTAGCGGATATCAACGTAGCCGAGACGAGCAATTTTTCGATATTCCTCAGTCTCTGAAAAGTCTGCAGTGAAATTGCGTTCACCATAGCCAATCTTGCCGATATCGAAATCACCGATACCATGATAGGAATGCCCTGGTGGTGCCAGGCTGCGTGATGCGCGGGACAGATTACCCCTGGCATCAATGGTCTTGGCCAAAAACAGGTGCATCTGCTTCACGTTACTGCGCACGCCCGAAGTGAGTATCAATCCTTCCCCTACATCCGACTTCAGCTTGTTGTACAGGTTCAGGGATTCGCCCTTGAGCAGGAAATGCCCCGAGGACGGGATCTTGGCTACATCGGCGCGCGGAATGGAGTCGGTAATATCGAGACTGATCTTCTTGCCAAAAAAACCATAGCGATGAGGGTTGGCGAAGAAGATTTCTTCGAGAAACTCGAGTTCGTCTTTCTCAAAAGCCCCGATGCGGGAAAAATTGCGTCCCGCCTGCAACATTTCGTCGAAGCTCATCAGGTTGAAATTGCCATGGCCCATATAGGATTCGACGCGCGAAAGATGGCGTGCTGTTTTCAGTAACACCGACTCATACTTGGGTGCCAGGTAGATATCGCTGGCGAAAATGGCATCGAAGTTACGAATTTTGCGCAGATATGCTTCTACCTGTTCGTCGCTGAGTGACTTGATGGCGATGCCTTCCTTGCTGGAGGCTTCTTGAGCTTCGTCGTCTATGCTTTCCTCGACCAGCAAGGTCGGGGCTGGAGAAGGCAAACCCTGTTCAGGTAACACTTCTTCCAGCTCAATTTCAGTGAACTGGAAACCAGGTGGAGGTGCTGCTCCGGTTTGGGGTAGCGGGGGTGTCACGGATTCAGTCAACAGCAGGGATTCACTGTCTGCCAGTCTCCGCCACATGAAGTGGCCGCCAAACGCAACCGCGCTGGCGGTAAAAAAGCCTTCCAGAAATGCTCTTTTATTCACTCGCTGACCCCGTGAACTTAACGATTGTTACTCTTGTTATATAGCTATCGTTAAGTGCTTATAAAATATAACAAAAGTCCAGGCAATGTGAAGTTTGAACAGCAACTTAATTGCTCAGCCCGAACAATCGCTGCGCGTTTTCAGCCGTGGCTGTCGCCAGCTCTTCCATCGTGTCATCGCGGCACTCCGCTATCACGCGTAGAACTTCAGGCAAATACTTTGGCTCATTGCGTCGCGATTTTGGTCGGGGCCGGAGGCTTCTCGGCAGCAAATAAGGCGCATCCGTCTCGATCAGGAGGCGCTCGGCAGGAATCAGTCTGACATGCTGCTGCAGTTCCACACCGCGACGTTCATCACATATCCAGCCGGTTATACCGATGTACATGTCCAGGTCCAGATACTCCCGTAAAGCTGCCTCAGTATCGGTGAAGCAGTGAACCACACCGCCAGGAATCTTGTCCCGGTATTGTTTGAGAAGACCTATAAAGGCGTCATGGGCATCCCGCTGATGCAGGAAAAGGGGCTTCTGCAGCTTGCTTGCCAGTGCCAGGTGCTGCTCAAACACAGTGATCTGCGTGTCCTGGGGAGAGTAATTACGATTGAAGTCGAGCCCGGTTTCACCGATCGCAACCACTCTCGGTGAGTCTGCCAGGGCGCTGATCTGCGCAAAATGCTCTGCACCCGCTTCGCTTGCCACGTGCGGATGAAAGCCTGCGGTGGAGGAGAAGAATGCCTGGTTCTGTGTTGCCAGGGCTTCGGCTGCCACGCTGGTTTCCAGATCTGTGCCGGTCAGGATGATATGGCCCAGCCCGGCTTCCTGGGCCGCCGTCACCACGGCTTCGAAATCATTTTCGAAAGACACGTGGGTGAGATTGGCGCCGATATCAACGAGATTCATTGTCTTCCAGTTTTCAGATAAGGAGGGGCCTTGTGTTATTTCGGCCTGCGGACTCACTACTGGGCGCAGAGTCTAAAGCAAGCCCATTACCATCTCCAGCCTTGGGGTATTTCACTCACTGGCTAGATCGCTGATAATATGGGCGTTTTGCAGCAGATGCTGTGTCTGTACATAACTCTTGTCTGGAAACAGGGGCAGTTAAATTGGACGCCAAAGTCGCCAAGAAAAATCTCAACTGGAAGGAACTGGGTTTCGCCTATCAGCGAACCGATTTCCGTTTCTCTGCAATTCACCAGGACGGTGAGTGGCAGCCCGGCGGGCTGGTTGAGGATGAGGTAATCGGTGTTCACGAAGGTGCGCCGGCGCTTCACTATGCCCAGCAGTGTTTTGAGGGTATGAAAGCACAGACGGCCGAAGACGGGCGCATCCTGTTGTTCAGGCCTGATCTCAATAGCGTGCGCATGAACGAGGCGGCTTCCCGCTTGCTGATGCCAGAAGTACCCGAGTCCATGTTTATCGCAGCAGTCGAAGAGACGGTGCGGGCAAATTATGCCTGGATTCCTCCTTATGGGTCCGGGGCAGCTCTCTACATCCGCCCCATGCTGATCGGGGTCGGGGAGAATCTGGGACTGAAGCCGGCCCGCAGTTTCGAGTTTCGCGTGTTCGTGTCCCCCGTGGGGCCCTATTATAAAGAAGCAGGATTGGCAGTTATCAGCCTGGCCGTCTCGGCTATGGATAGGGCGGCTCCGAATGGTACGGGCAGTTACAAAGTCGGTGCCAACTATGCAGGCGGTCTGCTGGCCACCCGCAAGGCGCAGGAGCTGGGCGCCAACGAAGCACTGTACCTGGATGCGGCCCAGGGTCGATATATTGACGAAGCTGGCTCCGCCAATATCGTTATCGTTATGAAAGACGGCAGCCTGGTGACTCCCGCTTCCAATGCCATATTACCCAGCATCACCCGGCGCTCCCTTATGGAGATTGCGAAAACCACTCTAGGCATGAATACGGAAGACAGGGCAGTGGATCTGCGAGCTGAATTCGACCAGTTCGATGAAATGGGAGCCTGTGGAACAGCGGCAGTGCTATCGCCGGTCGGTCGCATCTGGTTCGACAATGCCTGGCACGTTATAAATGAAGATGGACATACCGTCGGCCCGGTGATGCAGAAGCTCTATGACACCCTCGTCGGCATCCAGATCGGGGAGCTAGAAGACAGTTTTGGCTGGTTGCACGAAGTTGAAATTTAACTGTTCGCACGCTCAATTCTTCGGGTAATTTGCGCGTATCTGTGCACATTTAAAAAGATACCTGGCACTTATTTCCTGAACTCCTAGCAACTTTTCTTGGGTTGCAGCCAGGTCCATACCATTTTCTAATGCATTTATGCACTTCATCAGCTCTCCTGCGTCGGTAAAAGTCTGCTGAAAATTTTATCTGCCCATAATTTCCATAGTGTAATCGGGCTGGAGGCCACGTATTTCGGGCCTTCCAGAGCGTGACTCTGTTCATCTATGTGTACATGGGGGCTTGACCGGGGCGAATCTTGCCCTTATATATGTGCGCTGCCCGCCACTCGGGCTGCTGTTGGAGCGAATTTTATTAATGTCTAAGTCACTGGTTATCGTCGAGTCACCTGCGAAAGCGAAGACTATTAACAAATATTTGGGGCCGGAATTTGTTGTCAAATCCAGTGTGGGTCACATTCGTGACCTGCCAACCAGTGGCAGCGGCAAGGCAATCGACACCAAGGCGCGCGCGGCTGCTGCAGCCAAAACCCGGAAGATGAAGCCGGAAGAAAAGATTGTCTATAAAAAGAAGAAAGCGAAAGAACAGCTGGTCAATCGTATGGGTATTGATCCGGATAAGGACTGGAAAGCTAACTATCAGATTCTGCCGGGTAAAGAAAAAGTCGTATCCGAACTCAAGAAGCTCGCCAAGAACGCAGAAAACATCTATCTCGCTACCGACCTCGATAGAGAGGGAGAGGCTATTGCGTGGCATTTGAAGGAGTCGATCGGCGGCGATCAGGATAGATTCAAACGCGTGGTATTTAACGAAATTACCAAGCGTGCGGTCACCGAAGCATTCTCGGAGCCCGGGGATCTCGATATGCGCTATGTAGAGGCCCAGCAGGCGCGACGCTTCCTCGATCGGGTAGTTGGTTTCATGGTTTCGCCGCTGTTATGGGCGAAAGTTGCCCGCGGCCTCTCCGCAGGCAGGGTGCAGTCTGTGGCCGTTCGGCTTGTCGTAGAGCGTGAGCAGGAAATCCGCGCCTTTATCCCGGAAGAATACTGGGAAGTATTTGGTGACCTGAGTACTGCAAAGCAAGAGAAGTTGCGCTGCCAGGTACTTAAGGAAGAGGGGCAGAATTTCCGTCCCGGAAGCAAAGCAGAAACCGATGCAGCCCTGGCCATTCTGCAGGATGCCGAATACAAGGTTGCCAAGCGAGAAGATCGGCCCACATCATCCAAGGCCAGGCCACCACTGATTACTTCAACCCTGCAGCAGGCAGCCAGCACCAGGCTCGGCTTTGGGGTCAAGAAAACCATGTTGATGGCGCAGCGCTTGTATGAGGCTGGCTACATCACCTACATGCGAACCGATTCGACCCATCTCAGCAATGACTCAATCGCCATGTGTCGCGACTACATCGCTGACACATTCGGCCAGGAGTACCTGCCCGAGAGACCAACCTATTACAGTTCTAAAGAAGGTGCCCAGGAAGCTCACGAAGCGATTCGCCCCAGTGACGTTAAAGTTAAAGCGGACAGGTTGCAGGGCATGGAACAGGATGCGGTCCGCCTGTATGACCTCATCTGGAAATTCTTCGTCGCCTGTCAGATGCCTCCGGCCCGCTACCTGAGTAGCAGTATCACCGTAGCCGCGGACAAATTCGAGCTCCGCACCAAGGGTCGCATCATGCAATTCGATGGCTACCTGAAAGTGATGCCCTCAAAGGAAGAGGATGTGGTCCTGCCCGCAGTGGAAGTGGGTGACGTGCTTAACCTGAACAAGCTCGATCCATTCCAGAACTTTACCAAGCCACCGCCGCGGTTCACGGAAGCAAGCCTGGTCAAGGAACTGGAGAAGCGCGATATCGGGCGACCATCCACCTACGCATCGATCATTTCCACGATCCAGGATCGCGGCTATGTGAAGGTCGAGAACAAGAGATTCTATGCCCTGAAGATGGGCGAAATTGTGTCTGAGCGGCTGATCGAGAGCTTTACCGACCTGATGGACTACGACTTCACCGCCAAGATGGAGGACTCTCTGGATGAAGTAGCCGCCGGTGATACGGATTGGAAATCCCTGTTGAATGATTTTTACCAGGGATTTACCGAGCAACTGGAGAAGGCCCAGGCTGACGAAGGTGGCATGCGTCTCAACGATCCCACCGATACGGATATCAAATGTCCCAAGTGTGGCAGGCATATGCAGATCCGGACGGCCTCTACCGGTGTTTTCCTCGGTTGTTCCGGTTACGGGCTCCCGCCCAAGGAGCGCTGCAAGAGCACCCTCAACCTTACACCTGGCGAGGAAGCGATCAGAACTGATACCGCCGAAGAGGCCGAGGAGCAGGAGAACATCCTGCTGCGCAAGAAGCACCGCTGCAAGATTTGTAACACGGCAATGGAATCCTATCTCATCGATGAGAAACGCAAACTCCATGTCTGCGGTCGTAACCCGGATTGCCCCGGTTACGAAGTAGAAGAGGGAGAATTCAAGATACGCGGCTACGATGGCCCGGTAATTGAGTGCGACAAATGTGGCGCGGATATGCAGCTCAAGACCGGTCGCTTTGGCAAGTACTTCGGTTGCACCAGCGAGGACTGCAAAAACACTCGCAAGCTACTCAGAAACGGCGAAGCTGCTCCTCCGAAGATGGACCCCGTTCCCATGCCGGAGCTGCCGTGCGAGACGGTAGATGATTTTTATATCCTTCGTGATGGAGCGTCAGGATTGTTTCTGGCAGCCAGCCAGTTTCCAAAGAATCGGGAAACTCGTGCGCCATATCTCGAGGAATTGCTGCCACACAAGGACGAAATAGATTCCAAATACAGTTTTCTGTTTTCAGCGCCAACGGAAGATGATGAAGGCAATAAAACCCTTGTCAGATACAGCCGTAAAACCAAAGAACAATATGTTCAGAGCGAAATTGACAAGAAGGCTACCGGTTGGAAGGCTTTCTATAAAGACGGCAAATGGGAAGTTACCCGGCCCGAGAAACGAGCTGTCAACAAGCAGGCAAAAAAGAAAAAGGCCAGCAAAAAAGCCAGGAAGAAATAGATTCTTCCTGGCTTTAATAGCTGATCAGATTTGTCTGCGAATTACGCCGACGCTGATTCCTTCGATAGAAAAATCCTGGTGACGCAGATCAACCTCGATAGGTGCGAAGTCAGGATTCTCCGCGATAAGGTTTAGTTTATATTTGCTGCGCGTTGTTTCCAGACGTTTTACAGTCACTTCATCTTCAATACGCGCGACAATAATGTCGCCACTGTTCGCCCGGTCTGTCTTGTGTACAGCCAGCAAGTCATCTTCATAGATACCCACATCCACCATACTGGTTCCCTTGACGGTCAGCAGATAGTCGGCACTCGGACTGAACATGTCTGGTGGTATGTCACAGTAATCTGCAATCGATTCTTCAGCCAGTATCGGACTGCCGGCAGCGACCTGCCCGATAATCGGTAAACCCAGTTGTTCGGATATAGGCAGACGAATACCTCGAGAGGTGCCTGGCATCATCTCGATGGCTCCTTTGCGAGCCAGTGCCCGTAGATGCTCCTCGGCAGCATTCGGGGATTTGAAGCCCATTTCCTGCGCTATTTCCGAGCGGGTTGGGGGAAACCCTGTCTCCTGCAGGTAGTCCTTGATGTAGTCCAGAATCTGTTCCTGGCGCGTGGTCAGTTTATGCATGGGACAAATTCTCCTCAGTGCTGGTTTGGCTACAGACCGCGAAAACAGTGGATCTTCAGGCTGTCACGGGCTTCCTGACATATCAGCCCGGGACAGCGATCTGTGCAGATAACTGTAATTATATACAGTTATCTGGAGTTCTGGAATATTCTTTAACAGAAAATAGCTGGGAGCCAGGAGATGGTTGTAGCTATTGAGTATGGATACTGACTGCGGTCAGAGAATCTGGAAATCGTCTCCCAGGTCCATTAAATCTGGTTCGATACTGGACAGTGCGCCGGAAAAATTTTCCGGCACCAGGGTCTGGTCGGCGTAAATTTTATCTTCCTGGTTGAGTTCGTAAGGGCTGCGCCAATCTTCGGGCGCTTCTGCGGGAGAGAGGTAGAGTTCATTCCAGCTGCTGCTGTCATATTCACCAACTTCACCATCGACCATCTGATACTCGATAGTGCCGCTGGCATCATCAATGGCCACGACTTCGAACAGGTTTCCGCTGACTATGTCTTCATACCATGCAGAAACTTCCGGGATGAGTGTGTTCATTGGCTCGTCTCCCTGCTTGCTGTTGTTGCTTTGTTCGAGACTGTCTACTTAACTTCTGTAGTGTGAGTTCTCCAGTAATTTAATTCTCAAGCGCGTTTCGAACTCTACTATAGAGAGAAATGAAAGATAAAAGGAAGCATTTTTTACCTAAAAATTGTTACAAGCTAAGCGAGTGAATTAACACAGTTGTGTAACTGTTTGAACCACTGACAAATCTCTCTATACTCGCACTCTAAACCCATATTCGGCCGCTGTTAGCGCCAAAGCTTTGGTGAGCATGCAGAACAAATTTCCCGGTGCCCTCATGTTGGATATCGAAGGGCTACAACTAGCGAACGAGGAGGCGGAGCTGCTCCAACGCCCGGAAGTTGGTGGTCTAATTTTATTCAGCCGCAATTATTCAGACCCGAAACAGTTGCGTGAGCTGGTCAGCTCAGTCAGGGATTGCAATGCGGAATTACTG
>CAYTLI010000098.1:0-9503 GCA_964438455.1 uncultured Pseudohongiella sp. | reverse complement strand
ACCGGCTGGCAACCCCACCATGTTGCCATATTCGATGGCGACGAACCCGTTTCGGTCGCAGTGATGCCGCTGTACCTTAAAACCAATAGCTGGGGAGAGTATGTATTCGATTGGTCATGGGCCATTGCCTATCAAAGCTACGGTTTCGACTACTACCCCAAGTTTGTTACCGCGGCGCCTTTCACTCCCAGCTTTGGCTCCCGATTGTTTATTTTACCTGGACAGGACAGAACAACAGTAAGCAAACTGATCATTGAAAAGATTGAAGAGAAAGCTGCGCTTCTGGGTGCGTCTTCCTGGCATGTGTTGTTTCCGTCAGAAGAAGAACATCAATTGCTGACCCAGCTCGGCATGCAGCCGCGTATCGCGACACAGTTTCACTGGTTTAACCGGGATTACAAAACCTTCGATGACTTTCTTGCCAGCCTCAACTCGCGCAAGCGCAAGTCTGTACGCAGGGAGCGCAAGCAGGTTAGCGAACAGGACATTAGCTTTCGGCGTACCGAGGGTGCTGATATATCCGAGCAACAGTGGGCGGACTTTTATCTTTACTATCAGTCAACTTATCTCATCAGGGGCATGCAGGGTTACTTGAAGTTGAATTTCTTCAAGACCCTGGCGGAACAGATGCCAGAGCAGATGCTTTTGGTTAATGCCGTTAAAGACAATAAGGACATTGCTGCCGCGTTGTTCTTCAAAAACAGCGAGAAACTATTCGGTCGTTACTGGGGATGCCGGCATGAACACCAGTTCCTGCATTTTGAGACCTGTTACTACCAGGGACTGGACTATGCCATCGAGCATGGCATCAGCAGTTTCGATGCCGGGGCGCAGGGCGAACACAAGATCCAGCGCGGCTTTGAACCGATCATGACCTATTCCAATCACTGGATCGCTGACGAGGGTTTCTCCGAGGCTATTGCTGATTTTCTGCGCCAGGAGAAGTCCCACACACTGGCTTACCAGCAGGATGCGAGAAGCCTGCTGCCATTTCGGCAGACAGATTCGCAGTAGCTAATAATTAGCTTACAGGGCGAGATCGATACCCATAACAATCAGCACCAGAGCCGCCGACCAAAGGATGCAGGCACCGATATCGAGAAGCGAGTAGAGTCTGCGCTTGTATCCACTGACACCCAACAGGGCAGGAATAATGCTGCGAATTGCTGGCACGAAACGACCGACAAAAATTGCGAAGCCACCAAAGCGCCGGATCATTGCTTCGGCCTTTTGCAACCTGTCCTGGTAACGCATCGCCCAGCGCGAGTGGTGTATCCCTGGCCCGATCAAGTAACCGAAGTAAAATCCCGCATGATCACCGATCACCGCGCCAATCATGGCAAGCATCATGATCCATTCCGGAGCGATCACGCCGTTGCTGTAGAGATAGGAAGAGAGCAGCAATAGCAGGGCACCGGACACAAAAATCCCCAGGCCTACGCAGGCTTCAGCGAATGCGAGCACGGGTATCAATAGCACCGCCCGTTCCCCGTAACTGTCTATCCAACTGGTGATTAGTTCCATGATGCCTGTAGTACGAAAAGAGTAGGACTTCTGGGTCAGTCCCATTAGAATCAATAGCCCAAACAAGAATAAAGCCCTGGAGGATTCTTATGAAGCGCGCAGCCTCCCTTTTAATCAGCATCAGCCTGTTAGTACCCACTTCGCTGATGGCCCAGCAACAGGAAGCCTATGATTACTGGCAAAACCAGCGAGAGATGGTACGCCGGGGTCAGCAAGCGGTTTTCATGTGTAATGGTCTGTTCACATCCAATCGCAGCCTGGAACAGGTGTTCGAGCGGGAATTAGCCTTTCTGCCTAACCCTGTGGGCACAGCCGAAGGCGGCGACTACACTGTAAATCGTGAGTTGAAGGCAGTTGAGGTCGGTGCTCCCGGTGCGGTTCCCACCATGCGGGCAGTATTCAGGGATGGCATTGGCTGTATCATCCTGCCACCGGATCAAACCCTGGCAGATATCGATCGCCTGCCCGAACTGACTCTGCCATATCCTCCCGGTAATCCCGAACAGATTCCCTGGCCCGATGGTGATCTGATAGCCGATAAACCCCTGCCTGCCAACGTGAATGCGGCTGCCCTGCAGGCAGCGTCAGACTGGGCTTTCGATCGGCCTACCCCGGAGCAAGCCACCATCAGCCTGGTAGTTGTGCACCAAGGGGAAATTATCCATGAGCGCTATGCTGATGGATTCGACAAGAATACCCGCACACGCACCTGGTCAACAGCGAAGAGTATTGCCGCGACACTGATCGGTATGCTGGTGGACGAGGGCAGACTGAGCCTGGATGACCCCCTCGGTTTTGAGTGGTTACCAGAAGCCAGTTCTCCAGAGACTGACCCACGCAATGAGATCACCCTGCGGCATGCACTCAATATGTCTACCGGGCTGCAATCGATCGACAACAGCGGCCTCGAATACGCCACTGGTTCCGGACTGTCGTACTGGGCAGGTTCCAGCTCGATAGATGGAGCTCGCAGCCGGGCCCTGATCAGGGAACCGGGAACGCGCTGGGACTATGAGAACTATGACACCCTGCTGGCAGTCTATGCCATGAAGAGAGCCCTGGGCGGTGAAAAGGAATATGCAGAGTTCCCGCGTAAGGCATTGCTGGACAAGATTGGCATGCGCAACACGCTGGTAAGCACCGACCGTTTCGGGGATTTCATCCTCAGCAGCCAGGTCTACACCAATGCAAGAGACCTGGCACGTTTTGGTTTGTTGTATCTACAGAAAGGCGTCTGGAATGGTGAGAGATTGCTCTCTGAAGAATGGGTTGACTTCGTTGCCACGCCTGCACCGGCCACTGCCGAGATTGGTAACATGTACGGTGGTCAGTTCTGGCTGGTGCCAGATGATCGCAACGATGTGCCCAAAGACGCCTACATGACTAACGGTAACCGTGGTCAGTTCACCATCATCGTTCCTTCCCACGATCTTGTTATTGTACGGCGTGGACTTGATTATGGCCGACAGGGCTTCGATCGTTGGGGACTTGCAAGGGAAGTGATCAAGGCAATCAACTAGTTAACAATTGCGTAATATGAAAAAGGCCAGCATACGCTGGCCTTTCTTGTTCTGGTGGACACCAGGTTTAGATGGCCCGGTAAATCTCTCCATATGCATTGGTAACCCATGGTTCACCGTCGGGGCCAACACTGATATCGAGACCGTTGCCTTCTACCTGGTCCCAATCGAAACCGTTCCATCGGTAGATGCCTTGCAACTCGATTCCGTCGAAGTTGAAAAATTCTTCATCGGGTGTCCCGATTACCCACACAGAGCCATCTGCGCCAACACCGATATCACCGGCTTCACCTGGTAACTGTAACCAGCCGTTGCTGGTAAGCGTATAGATGCGATCGCTCAAGCCTACAACCCAGGGTGTGCCATCCGGGCCAACATCGATGCGACTACCCGAACCACCGAAGTTATCCCAGCTAAAACCATTCCAACGATAGATGCCTTCATAGTAGGCAACCCATACAGAACCATCAGCGCCGATACCAATGTCCAGTGCATAGCCCGGCATGCGTTCCCAGAACCCAGCGTTGCTCAGCCGATAGATCTCGTGATCGAAGTTCACCACCCATGGCCTGCCATCGGGCTCAACATCGACTCGAAGCGCACCGCCATCGGCAACAAACCCTCCAAAGCCGTCGAGGCGATAGATGCCATAGCCGCCAGGTTGGGGATCAGTGCCTATAACCCAAACCGCACCGTTGGCACCAACACCTACATCGTAGGCGTAACCATGAACCTGGCGCCAATAGGGAAAGGGCGAATACTGCCAGTCTTCGACTGGTGGCTGACTGGCCAGTATTCCGTAATCAACCAAAGCGAAGAAATTGTTGCCCTGGTTTTCAAACTCAAGCCAATAGCGTTCGCCATAGATGAGAGCTTCGGGAATGGTGAGTCGGTCTTCATTGAAACTGGCAACGAGAAAGCTGCCTGATGGTTCCATATCAGATGACGCAATCAGCTCGATACGCAGCGGGTCACTGTCTGGCAGTAATCTGAATTCCGCGCGGAATGCACCGGCTTCGCTGACGATCTCGTCCACCACCAGAACACCATCGTGAAACTCTGCACCCTGGGCATGGCTGCGCAGGGTAAAAAGGCTCAGCAAAACAATCGCCGCTATGCAGGCAAGCAGTTGATTAATATGGAATTTTTGCATAATTCTTTGCTATCCAGGGATTCCTGATTCTGACTATGCGCCAGTCAGCCTTAACCAATTCTGAATAATATTCAGGGTCAGGAACGGGCAAGAGCAATGATATGAAGGTGTGGCTTCAGGCCTTAAGCTGCCAGACCAGTAGCTGATTGTTTGCAGGCATGGCGTTGTCTTCCAGGAATCGAAAGCCTGCATTGTTTGCCATTTCATTTACCCATTCGAAGTCACGCACACCGCTTAGCGGATCTCTGTCTTTTAACCACAGATCAAAGCGGGCATTGGAATCTGTGGTGAATTCTCCGTTGTACTTGAAGGGGCCATAGACCAGCAGCTTGCCATTCTCGTTGCAGTGATTACCCACTTCAGCAAAAAAATTCTCCACCGAGTCGGCTGACATGATGTGTAGTGAGTTTGCCGAGAAGATCGTGTCGAACGAATCTACTTCCCATGGGCGTTGATTAACATCCAGCGGCTTCGCCGGAGGTAGGTTAGCAAGGCTGGCATCCTGAATACGCAGGTTGAGGGAATCGACATTGGAAGGAATGTCGGTTGATTGCCAATGCAGGCTAGAAAAATTCTCGGCAAAGAATACAGCGTGTTGCCCGGTACCACCGGCGACTTCGAGCAGCCTGGCGCTATCGCTCAGGTGTCTCTTAAAAACCTCGAGGATGGGCAGCTTGTTGTTTTCACAAGCCTGGCTGAAGGGAAGGCCGGTCACGACTCAAGCCTTCTGTTTGCGTTTGAATACCAGCTTGCTCGCAGTGGATTCATCCGCATCGTACTTATAGCCGTCCTCTGCAAATTGTTTCAGTGCGTCCACTGACTTGAGCCGGTTCTTTATGATGTAAGCCGCCATCTGGCCGCGAGCTCTTTTGGCAAAGAAGCTCAACACACGATACTTGCCACTGGCCCAGTCTTTGAACTGGGGTGTGATGATTTCAGCATCTATGTTCTTCGGCTGAATTGAATTGAAGTACTCATTGGAAGCAAGGTTGATTAACACGCGACTATTCTTGCTCTGCTCCGCCAAAGTCTCATTCAGTGAGTCGGTGAGCTTTGTGCCCCAGTACTCATAGAGATTCTTCGCCTTGCTGGTAGCAAAGCGCCGACCCATCTCCAGACGGTAGGCTTGCATCAGGTCCAGTGGTCGCAGCACGCCGTAGAGCCCGGACAGAATGCGCAGATGTTTCTGGGCAAAATCCAGGTCGGCGGAGGTAAATTCTTCAGCCTGCAATCCGAGATAGACATCCCCCTTGAAGGCGAATATAGCCTGGCGTGCGTTCTTGCGGTCAAACGGCGTGTGCCAGTTGGCGAAGCGCTCATGATTCTCTTCAGCGAGTTTTCCGCTGATGTTCATCAGCTCTGCGAGCCCATCAGGGTCCAGCTTCCTGATCGACTTGACCAGTTTTTCCGATTCGGAGAGAAACTGCGGCTGGGAAAACTTGCGGGTACTGATCTTGCTTTCATAATCCAGCGACTTGGCTGGCGATACTACGATTAACATATTATTCAATACTTGGGTGGGACTGTTTGGGTGCTAATGATAGCAAACCCGTATGCCAATTTCCGGCGCCATCACCCGAAGAGTATATTGGTGCCACAGGTAAAGAAACGCTTATGATAAGTGACTATGATTGAGCGCCTGCATCACATAGCACGAGCATTGCGACCCTTGCGCGGCGTATTGCTGATCCTGGCCGGGCTGAGTCTCGCCGTGGTAATTTTGAGCCTGGTCGATAATCCCTGGATTGTAGATGACAATTGGCTGATGCCCGGCATAGCAGCCCTGCTCTGGTGGCTGAACCTGTACAGTTTAAGCTTCCTGTTCCTCAAGGCACCACCAGTGGTGGATGAGGGCGTGGGCTGGAGGCAACGCCTGTCGCGCAAGATCCGCCGCGCAGCAGCCTGGGTCGCCGCCCTGTTGTTCCTGTTGCTCACCGTGTCATTGCTCATATTGACCTACCAATTGCTGCGCGTCGCACTCTTCTGAGCAAGCTGAGCAAGGTAAAAGTTTCCTGCACCGCGGCCCGGTTGTGGCATCATAGCGCTGCATTCACGGCGGCGGGGCCTCATGGAATCCATCATCAAGCTGGTTGATAAACTGAACGACAGCCTCGGGCGCAGCTTCGCCTGGCTGGCGTTACTGATGGTTCTCGTCATGGGCCTGATCGTGGTGCTTCGTTATGTGTTCCAGATCGGATCCATAGCCCTGCAGGAATCGGTGATGTACCTCAATGCGCTGATCTTCACCATGGGTGCAGCCTATACGCTCAAAGAGCAGGGACATGTGCGGGTCGATGTTTTCTACAATCGCTGCAGCAAGCGCACACAGAAGCTGATTGACCTGGCTGGCAGCCTGTTCTTCCTGTTGGTGAGTTGCGGCTTCATCATCTGGGCCAGCTGGGACTATGTCAGTATTTCCTGGCGCATCAGGGAAGGATCGGCGGAATCCAGTGGCTTGCCGCTGGTTTATTTATTGAAGACCTGTCTCCTGGTCCTGCCACTATTATTGATCCTGCAAGGCATCGCCGAGATGCTGAAAGCATTCCGGGACTTGAAGCAGCAGGATAGTCGCAGTGACTGAATTGCTGCCACTAGTGTTATTCATCGTTGTCTGCCTGTTTCTGATGGCGGGCTATCCTGTTGCCCTTACCCTCGCCGGTGTATCGCTGCTGTTTGCCGGTTTTGGCGAGCTATTTGGTGTTTTCGATCCTGCTTTCATTTCCCTGATCCCGAATCGAATCTACGGCATCCTGGTCAACCAGAACTTGCTGGCTGTACCCCTGTTTGTCTTTATGGGAGTGATGTTGGAAAAATCCCGTATCGCAGAAGATCTGTTGAAGAACATGGAGATCGTGTTTGCGCGCCTGCCAGGCGGTCTTGGCATTGCAGTGATCCTGGTTGGCATGTTGCTGGCGGCAAGCACCGGTATTGTCGGCGCTACTGTAGTGACCATGGGAATTCTGTCGCTGCCGTCCATGCTGCAGAGTGGATATCGGCCTTCGCTGGCCTGCGGAACCTTGTGTGCCACCGGCACGCTTGGCCAGATTATTCCACCTTCTATCTGCCTGGTGCTATTGGGCGAAGTCATCTCCAATGCCTATCAGCAGTCCCAGCTCAACTCGGGAGTGTTCGCACCGGACTTTGTTTCCATCGGTGATCTTTTTGCCGGCGCCATTGTCCCGGGTTTGCTGCTGGTTTTCGCTTATGCCTGTTACGTGCTTTTCATTGCGGTGACCAATCCTGACGCCGCGCCTTCTGCACAACGAACCCAGGACATCGACCGGCGCACCATCCTTGTTGCCTTGCTTAAAGGCCTGATGCCCCCGATCTTGCTAATGATTGCTGTGCTGGGCTCTATCCTCGTTGGTCTTGCCACACCAACCGAGGCGGCATCCGTAGGAGCGATCGGTGCCATGTTGCTCGCCCTGGGCAAGAAGAAACTTGATCTCGACGTGTTGCACCAGGTCTCGGTGGAAACACTGCGCATTACCTCGATGGTTTACCTGATACTGGTTGGCGCAACTATCTTCTCTTCAATCTTTCGCGGCTTCGGCGGAGAAGAACTCATAGAAGATTTGTTTAGCAGCTTGCCGGGAGGTGTCGTGGCCGCGACACTGATCGTGATGCTGGTGATTTTTTTACTGGGTTTCATTCTCGACTTTATCGAGATCACCTTCATGGTTGTGCCACTTGTTGGTCCTGTCTTGTTAGCCATGGGGCTGGATCCGATCTGGCTCGGAGTCATGATAGCGATTAACCTGCAAACCTCTTTTCTGACGCCGCCGTTTGGCTTCTCGCTTTTTTATTTGCGCAGCGTGGCGCCAGAGAGTGTGGCAACCACGGATATCTATAGAGGCGTGATACCGTTCGTGGTCTTGCAACTGTTATTGTTGATCTTGCTGGCATTCCAGCCCGGCCTGGCAACCTGGCTTCCTTCAGTGCTTAACCAATAGGAATAGTTTATGGGTACTCCCGATGAATTCTGAAGTTGTAGAAAATCCTGATATCAAGGGCGATCTCGCCCTGCAGACCCTGGCTATGCCAAAGGACACCAATGCCAATGGCGATATCTTCGGCGGCTGGCTGGTGTCACAGATGGACCTTGCGGCAGGCATCATCAGCAAGCAGGCAACAAAAGGCCGCTCAGTTACAGTAGCAATTCAGAATGTCAGTTTCATCAAGCCGGTTCAGGTCGGCGCAACGGTGAGTTGTTATGGCCGGGTAACCAAGCGCGGGCGCACTTCAGTGCAGATTGCTGTCGACGTATGGACCTGGCATCAGCTTACTCACAGTGATGGGCAGAAAGTTGCGGAAGGATTGTTTGTCTTCGTAGCCATTGATGAGCAAGGCAATCCAAGGCCCTTGCCAGAGAGCTGAGAGTCATGCAAAAGGAACTTCCTTTTCTGCTATTGGCAGTGCTGATCTCTTCCCTTGTAATTCTCTATCTGGAACTAAATCCTGTTGATTCTCTGCCAGATCTGGGCGAAGACAGTGTGCTTGAACTGGCTGAGTTTGGCGAGCAACTGGCAGAATCCTCATCTCTGGCGAGCCATGCCGGGTTCTTATGGACAGCAAATGACAGTGGCAGCGAGCCTGTTATTCATAAGCTCGACCGCAGCGGTAACTGGATAGAAAGTATGGAGCTTGCCGGCGCTAACAATGTTGACTGGGAATCCATGGCCCATGATGCTCAACATCTTTTTATTGCCGATACCGGAAACAATCGTAATTCACGAGATCAGTTTACTATTTACAGAATCCTCTGGAGCAGCCTGCAGTCGGACACACAGGAGTTCGACACGATTACATTCCGTTACGGCGATTACGTATCAGGCAATGTGCTATCGCATAACTTTGATGCTGAAGCATTAGCAGTAAAAGACAACGAGCTATGGCTGTTCAGCAAGAATCGGGGAGATCGAAAGACCAATCTGTACCGTTTTCCTAAAGTGCCAGGAGAGTATTCGCCATTGCCGAGCCAGCAACTGGACGTTGATGCATTGATCACTGCCGCAGATATCCATCCGGAGTCAGGAACGCTCACCCTGATAGGCAGCCGAGCAGTTGGTCTCGGTATCCTGTGGCGCATGCCTACCGATAACAATGGGGTGGTCTGGTCGGAGCGGCGGGAAACAGTGATTGCGCCAGCGGATCAATGGGAAGCGGTATTGTGGGATACGGAGGGCAGCCGGATTCTGCTGACCCATGAGAGAAATCGGCGCGCCCATGCCGGGCTCGCACAACTGCTTGACTAGTTGGCAGGCAGATTTCTTGCTTCGATGAGTGCTTCTTCGGCGATGCGGTTA
>CAYTLI010000097.1:0-9547 GCA_964438455.1 uncultured Pseudohongiella sp. | reverse complement strand
AAGACGCGTCCCTGCATCCAAGCTTTCATTATCTGAAGGAAACAGGCGAAGAGCTTTTTCACGCATTCCTCGGTATCCCCATCATTCACCATCGTACCGTGCTCGGTGTGCTTGTCGTACAACACGAGGAGCGTCGACGATTCGGTGAAGACGAAGAAGCTTTCCTTATTACCCTGTCTGCCCAGCTAGCCGGTGTTATTGCTTCTGCAGAAGCAACCGGCGCTATCGAGGGGGTTAGCCCCTCTGGGCACAAGATTTCGGACACGGTATTTACCGGTGTTTCCGGTGCGCCTGGAGTTGCCATCGGTAAAGTCGTGGTGGTGTTTCCCAAGGCGGACCTGAAGCAGGTGCCGGAACGCCCGGCACGAGATGTTAAAGCCGAAGTTGAGTATTTCCAGCAAGCACTCAACAACGTGCGTGCTGACATGAAGAAGTTGCACGAGAAGCTTGCCGGCCAGGTCGCGGAAGAAGAGCGTCAGCTATTCGATGTCTATCTGCACATGCTGGACGACGCTGCGCTGGGCAAGGAAATCGTGCAAAGAATCGAGCAGGGCAATTGGGCCCAGGGCGCGCTGGCCTATGTTGCCAACGAACACGTACGCAACTTCGAGCGTATGGAAGATGCCTACCTGCGCGAACGCGCGGCAGATATCAAGGATCTGTTTAGCAGGGTGTTGTTCTACTTGCAGGAAGGTGAACAGGTCGCTACCGAATATTACGATGACACTATTCTGGTCGGCGATGAGCTCACGCCTGCAATGCTCGCCGAAGTGCCAAAAGAAAAACTCAAGGGTCTGGTGTCGATCAAAGGCTCGGGTAACTCCCACGTGGCCATCCTGGCAAGGACCATGGGTATACCCACGGTGATGGGTGCCGTTGACCTTCCCGTCAACCAACTCGATGGCCGCGACGTGATCCTGGATGCTTACAAGGGCGAGGTCATTGCCAATCCTTCGGAAACTGTGCTCGAGCGGTATATCAATACCATCAAGGAGCAGGACCAGTTTATTGCTGATTTGCAGGAACTCAGGGAAGAGCCCTGCGTAACTGCCGACGATCATCGCGTGCACCTGTGGGTGAACACCGGCCTGATTTCCGATGTGGCTATGTCACTGGAGCAGGGTGCGGAAGGTGTTGGCCTGTTTCGCACAGAGGTGCCGTTCCTGCTCAGCGAACGTTTTCCCAGTGAACAGGAACAAACCAAAATCTACCGGGAGCAATTGGAAGCCTTCTCTCCCAAGTACGTCACCATGCGTACCCTCGACGTGGGTGGCGACAAGGCCCTGTCCTACTTTCCAATCGAAGAAGAGAACCCATTTCTCGGCTGGCGCGGCATACGTGTCACCCTGGATCATCCGGAAATTTTTACCGCCCAGATTCGTGCCATGATGCGCGCCAGCATCGGCCTGGATAACCTGCAGATCATGCTGCCCATGATCAGTAACCTGCAGGAGGTCAATTCCTCTATGCAATTGATCAAGCGTGCACACCGTGAATTACTGCAGGAAGGCCTGGAGGTTAAGTTTCCACCCGTTGGTGTGATGATCGAATTACCTGCAGCGGTTTATCAAACCCGGGCACTGGCCAGGTTGGTTGATTTCGTTTCCGTTGGCAGTAACGACCTTACCCAGTATCTGCTTGCGGTGGATCGCAACAACCCGCGCGTCGCAAACCTGTACAGTGCTTTTCATCCCGCAGTATTACATGCGCTCTACCACGTGGTGCGAGAAGCTCAGGATGAGGGTAAGGAAGTCTGCATCTGTGGTGAGATGGCGGGCGACCCCGGTGCCGCAGTGTTACTGATGGCCATGGGCTTCGACGTACTGTCTATGAATGCTGCCAACCTGTTAAAGGTTAAATCAGTAATTCGCAGTGTGAGTCTGGATGCAGCCCAGGATCTGCTGGATCAGGTGATGCAGATGGACGATGCACAAATGATTCGCAGTGCAGTCGACATGATGCTCTACAACGCTGGCGTCGACCGCCTGTTGCGTTCTTCCCGCACCAACTAGCTTCGACCCACCGCTTCAATTTCTACCGGCACGTCACAATCAAATTGCTCTGCCGAGATGCGATACAGCACGTGCTCGCGCAGCGGACTTCCCTGTTCAACTTTCGGGTGCATGAAGTTTTCATTGGTGTTTTCCATTCCCAGTCGTTGCATCACTGCCCGAGACCGGCTGTTGCCTGTTGAGGTAAAGGAGAAAATTTCTGGCAGCTTGAGTATCTCGAACGCGAAAACCAGTGCTGCTTTCGCGCCTTCCGTCGCCAGGCCCTGGCCCCATGATGTTCTGCGCAATCGCCAACCAACTTCGACCAGTTCGCCGCGGGGTGTAACATCGTTATGACCGAGGCCGATGAAGCCGAGGAATTCTCCCGCCCCTTCTGCTCCGTCAACTGGTCTCGATTCAGCAGCCCAAAGCCCCCAACCCTGTTCCTCGACTGTTGAGCTGATTCGATGTGCGAGAGCGTCACTCTCGGTCGCGGCCAATACATCGGGGAAATAACGCATGACTTCACTATCAGAGTTAAGTTTCGCGAATTCAGCGAAATCATCCGCACGCCATCGCCGCAGCAGCAGGCGAGGCGTGCGCAGGTGAAAAAGGGTATTCATAGGGAGAGGAAGTTGACGACTCCGGTATCCAGGCAGTACTCAGCGCCCACTACAGTCAAGGCGCCAGAAGCAACCAGGTCTTCCAGGATCTCCGAGCCATGCAGCAGATTCTCAACCGAGGCGTGAATGTTTGCCTTTACTGCATTGGCCAGTAACTCATCTTCACTTGCATGCCCAGCCTCTGAGATCAGGTTTCCAATCGCGGGACTGATACGGTCAACGATGGCGCGCAAGTTAGGTGAGCGTACATCCGTGGGTTGCCTGAGTTCGTCCACAGTGGCCTGTACCGCGCCGCAATGGCTGTGACCGAGAACCACTACCAGTGGAGTTCCAAATGTGGCGGCGGCAAATTCAATGCTGCCGATCTGGGAGGGAGCGACAATATTCCCGGCAACACGAATGACGAACAGATCACCGAGGCCGCAATTGAATACGATCTCTGCTGGCACTCGCGAATCGGAGCAACCCAGGATGATGGCGAATGGATACTGGGCCGCAACCAGCTGCTGCCGCGCGTCGTGTCCAATATCGATGGCAACACGATGATTTTCGACAAAGTAACGATTGCCTTCCTGTAAGCGCAGCAGCGCTTCTTCAGCACTAATCATCGTGTCGGTCTGCAACTAGCCATGGGCTATAGGTTTGTCGGTGAACAGAAAATCCTTTAGTTCCTTATCCATGGTCGGGTCGCGCCTGCGAATCCATTCCAGCACCATGGCAGCATGTTCTTTCTCTTCATCGCGATTGTGTTCGAGAATGCGCTTGAGTTCTTCGTCTTTGCAAGCATCTACTCTTTGGTTATACCAGTCGACGGCTTCCAGTTCTTCCATTAGTGAAGTGATCGCCCGATGCATGTCTCGTGTTTCATCACTGAGCTCTTCGATGGGTTCGTGATATCCCTCGTTTGCCATTCATAACTCCTATGGAACTGTTTCTACTACTAACGTTGCTGAATAAATTAATCAGAGATTTCTGACACAGAAGCTCCAACTCAACAGAATTGTAATCTAACGAAGAGAATTACTCGACCGGCGTTCGCGCCGGATAATTATCGAGCAATGTCAGGAATGCCTGTCTGAATGCAGGGCGAGCACGCTCCTGGTGCATGTATTCGCCGGGAGTGACTTGATGCACCCTGCTCACGGTTCCTGCCCAGACCAGATCGCCGCTGCTGGACTCGCGCATGTCGATCTCAATAGCGGCAATGTAACTGAGTTCGGTGGACAGTGATTCGATGCGAGCGAATGGGTCAATCTCTTCCTGCTCGCTGCGCAGATTGATGTGGTTGTAACGCAGCGTGACTGAAAGATCGCCGCCACTGCTAACCCTGGTCATGTTTTTTTCTGCAAAGGCGCCATCGAACTCCACTACAAGATAGTCCTCCAGGAATCCCGGCATCCCTTCGGTCTGCAGGGAATAACTGCTGTAGCTGTCATAGTTGCCCGGGCAGCAAAGGGTGAGGTTGCTGCCGATCTGTTGCGAACTCCCGGCGCAGCTCAGGAGGCTGAGTAGCAGGCTTATGACTAACAGTGACTTGGCAGTGGGCATGAGAATTCTCCTTCATGGCTCCAGGACGTTGTGTTCGCGCATCGCGGTAGCCAGTGCATTATTTCCAGCGCGCTCCAGGGCGTCACTGACATTGCGCTGGTCTTCGACAGGACGATTCTGGCTCAGCTTGTATTTGCATTGTATCTCATCGACCCGCAGATCGATGCCTACGATGGCATTCAGCATTCTTGCATCAAACTCTCCAGGCCAGGGATTGTCCCGAGACGCCTCAAAGGTGTTGCTCAAGGTCAGCACCAGCTCGCGGAGTTTGTCTGCATCGGTGAAGCAGCTTGCGCTGCCGTAGATATGCACAGCCTGGTAGTTCCAGGTGGGCACACCCGGGCTTTCATACCAGGTAGGGCTTATGTAGTCATGGGGGCCGGCAAGTATCAGCAGCACTCTTTGGCCATCCAGCTCCTGCCACTGGGGATTGGCTTTGGCCAGATGCGCCTGCAGATGGTCCCTGCTTGCTCGATGGATTGGCAGGTGGGTGGCGATGGGCTTGCCTTCGAGAAGGGAAACCAGAATGCCAAAACTTGTTTGTTCAATGAAGCGATCGATCTCTTGCTCATTATCGACCTGGAAGTGCTTGGGAATAAACATTGGCCTTTGCTCTCAGGGCTGTTCAGTTGCTCGCATCATGAACGCTAACTACAGGTAATTCAGTCGATTTCAAAAAAGTGGCTGTCAACAGGCAGACCAGCCGAATCGAAGTTCTGTTCGTGAAATCGCACCACGCCATTCTCACTCACAATGACTGCTGTTGAACAGCGTGTGCCATAGTCTCGCTCTGTATTGTGAATGAAAGTAGCCGACAACTGTCGCTCCATCTCCAGCGGTACACCGGTATCCGGCAGTTCCGCGTCACTGGCCTGGTGACGATCTGCCATCATGGCTATGAGCTGATCGGTACTCAGTTGTGCAGGATTATCCATTAGTCCATCGAGTCGTTCCCGGCCAAGGCTGATCTTGGGCCAGGCGCTATTGAGTTTTCCATTAGACAGACCATAGATACCTGGCTCCAGTTTTTCGACGATGCAATCGAAGTTGTTCACGTAAAACATGCTCTCGTCATCACCGACCAGCAGGTTGTAGCCAGCATAATCAGCAAAACTATCCGCAATCTGCGTGCAGTATTCTCCGGGGGCCAGATCACTGTTGAGAAAATTGACTGGCAATTCACCCCTTGATCTGGGTTTTTCCTCAAACTGGGAAGGGTCGCGAATATTGGTGACGGCAGCGAAACGGCCGCGTCGATCAACGCCAAGCCAGGTGCCCCCGGCCTGCAGATCTCGCCCCGCCAGAATCTGTGCCTGGCCATCTGATTCGGGCCAGAACCCTGCGTGCTGCGTTGGTCTCAGGAAGAACTCATCACGGTTGGCAGCTACGACCAGAGGACAGGTTTCAGCCGCCTGGTGGGCGAAGATTATCAAGCACATATGGGTCGGCGAGTTTAGCGGTAATTAGCGTGACTGAGAAGCAAACTTGTTATACTTGCCAGATGTACAGCGAAGCCACGTAACTATTGGCCGCTGGTACTCAAGTGACCCAAAATCATTATGCTTACTTTCCCCCAGTTTGATCCCGTTGCAATCGCTATTGGGCCTATCAGTATTCACTGGTACGGCATCATGTATATGATCGCGTTCGGTGGTGCCTGGGTATTGGCTTCCTATCGCTCCAGCCGTGTTGAACCGCCATGGAGTAGTGAGCAGATCTCTGACCTGGTTTTCTATGGCGCGCTCGGTGCCGTCGTCGGTGGCCGGCTCGGTTCGGTACTGTTCTATAATTTTCCGCGCTTTCTCGAAGACCCCATCTGGCTGTTCCGTGTTTGGGAAGGCGGCATGTCATTCCACGGTGGTTTCCTCGGTGTTCTGATCGCCATCTATTTCTATTCCCGCAGCCAGCGCCGGGATTACTGGGAGACCATCGATTTCATTGCACCCATGGTGCCGTTTGGTTTGGGAGCGGGTCGCCTGGGTAACTTTATTGGCGGCGAACTCTGGGGGCGGCCGACAGATGTTGCCTGGGGTATGGTATTTCCTCACGTGGACCAGCAAGCCAGGCATCCTTCCCAGCTTTATGAGTTCGCGCTGGAAGGTGTGGTACTGGGAATCATTGTCTGGTGGTTTTCTTCCAAACCGAGGCCACGGCTGGCGGTGTCCGGAGTGTTTGCCCTGGGCTACGGCTGTTTCCGGTTTTTTATCGAATTCTTTCGCGAACCAGATAACCATATTGGTTATCTGGCTTTCGACTGGTTCACCATGGGCATGCTGCTATCGGCGCCGCTCATCATAGTAGGAGTTGTGTTCCTGTTACTCGCCTATCAACAGCGAAACTCGGCAGCAGAACATTCTTGATTTAGTTTTCTGGACAGGAAGTTTAAAAAGTAATGCATCAGTATCTGGCACTCTGCCAGCGCATCATCGATGAAGGTGTCTGGGTTGAGAATAAACGTACCGGCAAGAAGTGTCTCACGGTCATCAATGCCGACCTGGTCTACGATGTAGCCAACAATCAGTTCCCAATCATCACCACGCGCAAGAGTTATTGGAAAGCGGCCATCGCAGAATTGCTCGGCTATCTTCGTGGTTACGATAATGCGGCGGACTTTCGCAAGCTGGGCACCAAGTCCTGGGATGCCAATGCGAACCTGAACGATGACTGGCTGGCCAACCCGGTGCGCAAGGGTGAAGACGACATGGGTCGTGTCTATGGTGTGCAGGGACGTAGCTGGCAGAAACCGGATGGCTCGACGCTGGATCAACTCGCCAAGATTGTGAACAACCTTGGCAATGGTCTGGATGATCGCGGCGAGATCATGACTTTTTACAATCCGGGTGAATTTGAACTGGGATGTCTGCGCCCTTGTATGCACACCCATAACTTCTCACTGCTCGGCGATACGCTCTACCTCACCAGTTACCAGCGATCCTGTGATGTGCCGCTCGGTCTGAACTTCAACCAGATTCAGGTTTTTACCTTGCTCGCGCTGATGGCGCAGATTACCGGCAAGACTCCGGGCCTGGCTTATCACAAGGTAGTGAATGCGCATATCTATGAAGACCAGCTGGAGTTGATGCGTTCCGTACAACTCAAGCGTGATCCTTTCGATCCGCCGCAGCTTCACATCAATCCTGACATCAAGTCCCTGAAGGACATTGAGACCTGGGTGACCCTGGACGACTTCGAGGTGGAAGGATACGAACATCACGATCCGATTGCCTATCCCTTCAGTGTTTAATACTTACTGCTACCCTGTACTAACCAGCCTATGAAGCTCTCACTCATCTGTGCGATGGCGGAAAACCGCGTCATCGGCCGAAACAACAGTTTGCCCTGGCATCTCTCTGAAGATCTGAAATACTTCAAGGCTGTCACCATGGGTCATTGCATCATCATGGGTCGCAAGACCTGGGAATCTATTGGTCGTCCATTGCCTGGAAGAACCAGCGTGGTGATTACCACCAACCCTGATTACCAGGCGGAGGGTGCCCGGGTTGTGCATTCACTGGATGAAGCAATCAAGCTGGCCGAAAGCATTTCGGTGATCGATGGCACGGAAGAGGCTTTCATCATCGGCGGTGCCGGGCTCTATGCGGCGGCCTTGCCCAGGGCGCAGCGATTCCATCTCACCCGCGTGCACGCGGAAGTAGAAGGGGATACTTATCTACAGGAGTTTGATGAGGATGAGTGGCAGGAAGTGCAACGCACAGACTATAGCCGTAATGATGCCAATCCTTACGACTATAGTATCTGTTTGCTGGAGCGTAAAAGCTCTTAGAGTGTAGCTTCTACTCGCTTACAGTTGCGCTGAGTACAGCAGGCTGTATCCATACTCCTGCGCACGCGTTGCCGCCATTACACCTGCGGGCACGATGTGGCCGTTAGGAACCTGGTTGTCCAGTAACTCCTGGTAGACATCGTCGGATGAAGCGCCGGTAGCGCGTGCCAGCTGGCCTGCCATACCCCGTGTCGACAGGTTGCAGATGGCGAAATGTACACCGCGATCACTCAGCCGACCGACAGTGTTGGAACGATTGCCGTAAGGGGAACGTTCAACGCTCACAGGATTCACCGTTACCGGTGAACCATCTTCGTTGCTCACGCCAGTGCGCCGCATAAACAGTTCATTGTATTTTTCCCACATGGCATCGTTGAAACCAAACGGGGAAGAGTCGTGGCGAAAGCAGACTATCATCCCGTAGTCCGAATCGTTGCCGCCGTATCCCTGGGCATGAGCCATCAGGATGTTGTTGGCAAAATTCATTGCCGCTAGACCACCCGGTCCTGTTTGGGAATCCACGAATACGCGGTGACCTGCGCCGAGCTCATCCATCCATGCGTCCTGTTCATGGCGCATCGGGCTGAACCCGGAATTGCCATGGTGGGAATGATCTTGTGCAACGGCAGTCGAGGCGACGGCCACTCCGGCGGTAACCAGGCCGGCGCTGGTGAGGAAACTGCGTCTCTGGGAAATCATATTTTTATCTTCTTTCATATCTATCTGCCTGCGGATGGGTTCAATGGGAAATTGATAAAGGAGGTGTTTGCTAATTGTCTACGATGGATAACAGTGATGCGACTTTCGGGTGATGGGCTTGCCACTCTTGATACACATAGGTTGCCCATCTAGTGACAGCTTCCCGATGTTGAGCGGGTGTTTCTGATTTCAGTATGTCGGCTACGGTAATCTCTGTAACGTTCTCTGGCGGTTCCAGCCAGGTAAATCGATCTTTGTAGCCAGCAAGATTCTGCTTCACTTCCGCCAGTTCACTTATCGGCTTCTCCAGCTCAAAGTGGCTGTAGAGGCTGGCCAGGTGTATATAAGCGGAGCTGATTGTCTGTGGGCTTGCCTCTCCCGGATGCTGAAGTGCATAAGTATCGACCGTTAGTGCATGCACTGATATATATTCATAATTTTCATATTCTCTCGCCAGAATTTCACCAAACTTCGCCCAGCAACCAGGGCTCGAAACAAGGTATTGATGTACTGGACCGTCGAATTGTTCGGTTATCAGGCCACAAGCGGAACAAGTTTCAGTCTGCATTTCGCCCTGGTTGTTGTTCAATGTGTCAGCTACTAGCTTCGATGTGCCATTGATCTGACTTATTAATTAAGGACTTCGCCCTGGCTAGTCCAGTTCCTTAACAAATACCTTGGATTTGCGTTGCAGGTTGTACATCTTCTGCCTGGCCTCGGGCAATGATTCAACATTGCCCTCAGTGTATCCGAGTTCCTGGAAGAAGTGGGCTGCTTCCGTAGTAAGAATGAATAGAGAGTTCAGACCTTTTTTGGCCGCTGACTTCTCCAGACTTTCCAGTAAGCGCTTGCCCAGCCCCTGTTTCTGAAACTGGGGATGGATCGCGATGCAGGCGATCTCA
>CAYTLI010000096.1:0-9623 GCA_964438455.1 uncultured Pseudohongiella sp. | reverse complement strand
AGCCGACTGATTCATGACAATAGGGCCCTATTTTGGTACCTTTTGGCTCGCTCCTGAGGCGTTCAATTGGGCATTTTCCCCTTTTTCCAGGTACTTTTTCCAGACCAGGTTGCATGGCGATTAAATCTTCTAAGGCATTGTTTCTATTAGCTTTATTGCTAATGCCCAGCCTCGCCTCGGCCCAGGTTCATAGCACGGACCAGATCGAGGTAGAACTTATTGCCGAGACCACCAATGTGGTGCCGGGCGAAACCACCTGGCTGGCTATCCGCCTGGATCCCATTGAGCACTGGCATACCTACTGGAAGTTTGGCGGCGACAGCGGCGAAGCAACCCGGGCAGTCGATTGGCAAATGCCCAGCGGTGTGACGGTGGGCGATATCGTTTGGCCCATTCCGGACTGGACGCCTTTCCTGGGCAGCGAGCTGGTCACCTTCACCTATGAGCACGAAGTGTTTCTGCCCATGCCGCTTACAGTGCCGGCCGATTTCGATGGTGAGCAGCTCGATCTCACCACGACGATTGAATGGCAGGTGTGCTACGAAATATGCATTCCCGGAGAAGCTGATTTCGCCCTGTCTCTGCCGGTATCAGATAGCTTGCAGATCGATAGCACGTGGCAGGCAGCGTTTGAAGAAACCAGGGCGCTTACTCCGGTTCCTGCTGACTCACATAATTTACTGGCCCAGTTCAACGATCATGACGGCAAGATCAATGTCATGGTGCAGGCACTGGACGGGGAGTTCTCTGAAGTTGATGAGGCGTGGTTCTTTCCTACCGAGCGACGCATCATGCGTTACGCGCCGTATCGCAGGGTCATGGTCGACGGCGACAGGGTTCAGGTCAGCACCGAACAACACCGTCGCTACGATTCTGCCCTGAATGAACTGGCGGGCCTGATCTCGTTCATCGATGACTCGGGCAATCGCAAGGCTTTTGACATCAGCGCCCGTCGAACCAACATCGCCTGGGACAACAGCATAGAGGTGGAATTCCTCGCGGAAACAACCAGCATCGTGCCGGGTGAAACTACCTGGTTCGGACTGCGGCTGGACCCGGCTGAACACTGGCATACTTACTGGAAAATGGGCGGCGACAGCGGGGAGCCCACCAGCCTGAACGAATGGAATGCTCCCGAGGGAACCCAGATTGGTGAACTGCAATTCCCGGCACCACACTGGCTTCCTTTCTATGAAACGGACCTGGTTAATTTTGGTTACGAAGAAGAAGTCTTTCTGCCGGTGGCAGTTACCATACCTGAGAATTACAGCGGAGAGAGTGTCGAATTAAGCACCCTGGCGTACTGGAATGTCTGTGATCAGATTTGCATACCGGGAGAGCAGCGTTTCAGCATCACCTTGCCTGTCGCTGAGGTCGCCGAGCTGGATGCAGCGAACAGTCAGCTCTTCGCTGAGGCGCGGGAACAGTTACCGATTGTCGATCACAGTATCAAATCGCTGATTGCCGTCGCCGGCGAGCGAGTCAGTCTCGGATTTGAGTCACCTGACCCCATTTTCGCGAATTATTCCGAAGCCTGGTTCTTTCCTGATCAGCGCCGGGTAATCAAGCCCGGACCATTACGGGACGTCAGTATTCAGCCCAACCTGTTACAAATTACTCACCAGCAACCCAGGCGTATGCTGGAAGATCTTTCTGCTGTCTATGGCGTGCTGGTGCTACAGGATGTCGCGGGCAATCGTACAGCCTATGATTTTGTAAACCCGGCTGCGGATGCAAACAGCACGACTATCATGCCTGCCGCCGCGTTGACCAACAATGCTTCCGGTGGCGGTGGCGGTTCGATTTTTGTTTACATGGGCTTTGCCTTCCTTGGAGGCATGATTCTTAATCTTATGCCCTGTGTTTTCCCTGTTCTTTCGATAAAGGCGCTCAGTTTTACCAAGAACATTGGAGAGAGTCAGCGCAAGCAGAGAATGGACGGCATCATGTATGCAGTTGGTGTTGTCGCTGCGTTTGTTGTGCTGGCGAGCGTACTGATTGCACTGCGCGCTGGAGGTGAAGCGGTGGGCTGGGCGTTTCAGTTTCAGCAACCCTGGTTTCTCGCGTTCATCGTTTACCTGTTCTTCCTCATGGGTCTGAGCTTGTCAGGTGTATTTGAAATCGGTACCGGCCTCATGGGTGCTGGCAGCAGCCTTACTGCACAGGGTGGCTACAAGGGATCTTTCTTTACCGGGGTGCTGGCAACCACCGTGGCAACACCCTGTACTGCGCCGTTCATGGGTCCTGCGATCGGCTTCGCATTGGCCCAGTCCTGGCTCGTTGCCATGACTGTATTTATCTCCCTGGGCCTGGGAATGGCGCTGCCTATCCTGCTGCTCAGCTTCATGCCGAGCCTGTTTAGATACCTGCCCAAGCCTGGTCCCTGGATGGAAACCTTCAAGCAATTCATGGCGTTCCCACTCTATGCCTCGGCGCTGTTCTTCCTCTGGGTTCTCGGTAACCAGGTTGGTGTAATGGGCATGTCACTCGTTCTGGGTGTCTGCGTGTTGCTGGCTTTTGCTGCCTGGTTATATCAGCGGCGCTACAACATGGGTTTTGTGTTTAGAACGGTTAACTACGCGGTTGGTCTGGGCACCATCGCCCTTGCACTCTACCTGATGCAGTCTCCATTCATGCAAACCCTGGCGCCTGCAGTTGCGAGTGCAGACGGTGAGGGCGGGCAGCTTGCTGGTCAAAACTACGAAGTATTCAGCAGTCAGCGACTGGATTCGCTGAGGGCTGAAGGCAGGCCGGTGTTCGTCAATATGACTGCGGCATGGTGTATCACCTGCCTGGCAAATGAACAGACCTCCCTGAGTACTGACCGGGTGCAGGAATCCATGGCCAGTAATGACATCACCTACATGAAAGGTGACTGGACCAACGAAGATCCGGAAATCACCGCGGTGCTCGAGTACTTCAATCGCCCCTCGGTGCCACTCTATGTACTCTATCCGGGCGATGTGAATGCAGAACCAATCATCCTGCCCCAGATTCTTACTCCGGGCATTCTGACGGACGCGTTTGAATCAATCTGAATCGCAGCCGATTAGCTGGCGAGGTAGTACTCAATCTTTAGCCGGTTGATCTCAATCACATCGTGATTTTCCAGCTTGCGAGCTCCGGCACCAATATCCTCGCCATTAACTCTTGGCGCGACATTTCCGGCTGGGTTATCAAGGCAGACTATGAAATGCCCATCGGGTCTGCGGTTAATCTGTACCAGTTCGGCACCTGCCTTACCTAATTTTATCGATGGTTTGACCAGGGGCAGTACCTTGCCCGCTCCGGTGCCGTTGAGTATCTGCAGCTTCGCGTTTTCCAGGCTATCGGATTTGGCGGCTGGCTCATACTCGATCTCATTGGGCACGACCGAGTTGGGGTAGGAAGGCTGTTGAACTTTCGGACGGATCAACACCGTCTTCTCGCTATCATCCACGGCACCGACACTGTCATTGATGTAGCGTAGCTCGTGTTTGCCGATGGTGATTACATCGCCATTTTTCAGTGGGTGTTTCTTGATCGGCTGCCCATTAACCAGAGTGCCGTTAGTACTTTCCAGGTCTTCAAGAAAGGAGTCATCAAACAGCGTCAGCAGTTTCGCATGATGGCCGCTCACCGCAAGATTATCTATGCGAATGTTATTGTCTTCCTTGCGTCCAATGGTCATGACTTCCTTGTCGAGAATGTACTCGCCAAGTTTGTTGCCATTGAAGCTAAATTCGAGTTTGCCTGACATGTCTAATTCACTCTTCAAGCCATTGCTGGCTGCTTGACTACCTGCATCAGAATGACAGATATATTATCCCTGCCACCGTTTCGATTCGCCGTGTCGACCAGCGCTTGCGCAGTAGAGTCCAGTTCATTCCTGCGCTCCCTGAGCATTTCCTCAATTTTCCAGTCATCGACCATGTCTGAGAGACCGTCGGAGCAAAGCAGAAAGATGTCTCCTTCCTCCAGTTCATGCTGCACAGTGTCTACTTCCACTTCCTCTTTCGTGCCAAGTGCTCGGGTTACAATATGACCGACATTTGCCTGTCTTGCTTCTTCCTCAGTATAAAACCCGCGGTCTATCAAGTCCTGCACTAATGAATGGTCACGGGTAATTCGGCTGAGACTTCTTTCGCGAAACAGGTAGAGTCTCGAATCTCCTACATGGCCAACATAGAGCTGTGTTTCTCGCACAATGGCCGCAACTACTGTGGTGCCCATGCCTTTGTGCTGCTCCAGTTTCTCCGCTGCACTAAAAATTTTGGCATTGCTGTAGGAAATAGTATTACTTACTTGTTCCAGTAACTGAGAACCAGTTATCGCTCCCGTCGATTCGCCATCCATGAACTGCTGGAGATTTTCCATGACTGACTCCACCGCCATGTGGGATGCGATTTCTCCAGACTGGTGGCCGCCCATGCCATCTGCCAGCACAGCGATACCGAGTTCCTGGTCGAAGCCAATATGATCTTCGTTAATCTGACGGCGCAAGCCCGTGTCAGTACAACCCGCGATTCTCACTTTGAGTAGTTCTCCTGACATCTGTTGAGCCTATCAATCCCTCGAATTCACTAACCACAGCATTGTAGAACGCGGGCATGCTTTGGTTGATCTTCTCCTGGCCATCAAAGACAAACAAATATTGCGCATAGATCAGACATAGCAGTGCGAACAGAATATTGGTCATCGCACCCGATTTTTTTGAAATTACAGAGGCTGAGACAAGCGCCTCGGAAGCGAGTGCATGTTCTTTGCCAGCATCATCAGGCGATGTGATCCTGGTGTCGCCTTTACGTCTCCCGGTTCTTGGGTTTTTAACACGCTGAGGCTTCTCAGTAAACGATTGTCGGGGTTTGCTCTGCAGATGCCTGTCGAATATATCGAGTGCCAGTTGCAGGCTTTCCGGGTCCCGATTTTTCGGAATCGTCGACAGCATATTGGTTACCAGCTCCTGTATATCTTCCGGAAGCTTGGTAAAAACCTTGCGCACGACAAAGCCCGTCTCATTGCGGCGGCGGGGCAGACAGCCAGTAAATAGTTGATAGAGAATGACTCCAGTAGCATAGATGTCGGCGAGCTGGGAGCGCTCTTCTTCTTCAAGATAATAGTAGTGCGCAGTTTCCACGTCACTGACATCATCCTGCAGAGAAAAGTCGGTGACTTTCACTTCACCATCCGCAGTAAACAGAATGTTGGTAGGACGCAAATGCCCGTGCACGATGTTATTGCTATGGGCAAATATGAGTGCTTCACAGATCTGCCTGGCCATGACCAGTGTCTGTCGCCAGTTGAGATGAAACGCCAGCTTGTCTTGCAGGGTGCCGCCGCTCATATATTCCTGTACAAGAATAAAAAATTCGTCATTCCTGTAACTGCCCAGTGTATCTACGATATTAGGATGTTGCAGGGAGGAGAGCAGGTTCATCGCCTCAAAACCGCTACTGTTCCTGACCTTCTTCTTGATGATCAGGAGATTGCCTTTCTCTTTTTGCTGATAGAGGTAAACAGCACCAAACCGGTCTTCACGCAATACGTCCAGCAGCATGAATTTTGACTTGATCTTGGTGATGCCCTGTTCGGCACGCTTCTTTTGATCCTCATTGATATGCGCACCCTGGGAAATGGCGAGCAATTGATTTTTCAGTTGCTCTGCAGAACCTGGCCTCTTCGCCGGATCGGTTTCCAGGCAGTTGAGGATGAGAGCGTTGAGTTCCTGGCCGATCTCAGGATTGAGCTCAACAGGATCCTTAAACCTGCCGTTAGGTAATTTTCCAGTGAACAGGTTGTACATCACGACACCAACAGAGTAGAGATCGCTCTGGGCTGAAACATTTTCGGAAGATTCACGCTGCTCCGGTGACATGTAATTGAACGTGCCCATCACCATGCCTGCACAGGTGCGGTCGTAGGTCTTGTTCTGATCATCGTAGAATTGAGCTATACCAAAATCGAGAATCTTCACATTGCCGTCTTCATCCAGCAGGATGTTATCGGGTTTGATGTCCCTGTGGATCACATTGTTGCGATGTGCGTAAGAGAGGGCTTTGAGCAGCTGCACGATGATGTCGATCTTCTGGTGATGAGACATCGAGCGTGACTTCGTTGCCGTGCCCAAATCTACACCTTCAATGAACTCCATGACGAAGAAAGGCATCTCATCGCGAGTGAACCCTCTGTCGATGACGTGAATGATATTGGCATGGTTGAGGCGGGCAATGATGAAAGACTCGCGCTCAAACCGGCTGCGCGCTTCCTCATCGAAACTCAGGTCGTTGATGAGTAATTTAATGGCAACAGGCCGCTTCAGGGAATCCTGGATTCCCCGATAGACATGTGCCATGCCTCCCTCACCAATCTTGATCAGGTTTGAATAGCCTTCTAGCTTCATGTTGCTTTCACCTGACATTTCCGCCTCTAACGCCCTTGAAATGGGGCTTTGAGAGTTAGACTAATGAGGGTAAGCCATTGAAAATGTGATATTCTTCGCAATTCCATGCCAGGACTGTAAAATTTTTTTACATATCCCCAATTTAGGGGAGCAGTAAGTAGTAATTAGCGCCAAAACAGACCCTGTCTCAGCAATTTCGCGTAGGAATTTGCCCTATGAAAGTCTTGAACTACACTGCCGCCGCCATCCTGGTTGTGCTCGTGTTCTACTTACTCATTGTGGGCAAGTCCCTGCTATTACCCCTGGTGATAGCTATTACTCTCTGGTATCTCATCAACACGCTGGCGCGCGGCTTTCACCAATTGCGCATCGGGGAATTCCAGTTTCCTATGCCGATCTGTTTGTTGGCTTCATTCCTCACCTTTATTTTGATCACCTGGATGTTGATCAATACATTGAGTTCCAATGCTGAAGATGTATTAGAAGTGGCACCTGTTTATCAGGAGAACCTCACACGCAGGTTGGAGAACATTCCATATATTGATATTGCAGCGATAGAGGATCAGAGTTTTACCCAGCTGATTACCGAATGGATTGATCTGCCTTCCTATGCAACGTCTATCGCTTCATCACTGGCGAGTATTCTTGCAAGTGGTGGTTTGATTCTGATCTACGTGGGTTTCCTTTTTCTTGAGCAAGGGCATTTCACCAACAAGATTTCTGCACTGGTAGCCGATCCGGACAAGGAAGAGGATGTACGCAAGATCATTGGCCGTATCCGGGATGATGTGCAGAAATATATTCGCATCAAGATATTTACCAGCCTGCTCACCGGATCGCTGAGTTATGTCTTCCTGCTCATCGTTGGAGTGGATTTCGCCGAGATCTGGGCGTTGCTGATTTTCCTGCTCAACTTTATCCCCACGATTGGCTCGATTATCGCGACCATTTTTCCGGCTCTCATTGCCCTGGCGCAGTCTGATGGCTACACCTTGTTTTTCCTGGTAATGATCGGAATCGGCGCTTTTCAGGTCTGCATCGGCAATATCCTGGAACCAAGGCTGATGGGCTCTTCGTTTAATCTCAGCCCCATAGTCATTCTGCTTAACCTGGCCTTGTGGGGGTATATCTGGGACATCCCGGGCATGTTCCTCTGCGTTCCTTTCCTGATCATCGGCACCATCATTCTGAGCCATTTTCCCCAGACCAGGCCCATCGCCGTTCTCCTCTCCAGCGACGGCAAACTGAGAGTGCCGGTGGAAAAAACCATCGGAAATTTCGAATTTGGCTCGAATTCCTCGCTTTTGACTTCGTCTTCAGAAAACGCCGAAGACAAAGACTAAAATCCTGCAATAACAGTGCATTACGCGCTATAATCCCCTGCTTTTTTGGGCCAGGCGAGCTCTCGTGGCCGCCGGTCCCGTTGATTTGGCCAGATACGGTCGGTTAGGAAATATGAACAGCGCTGAAATCAGGCAAAAATTTCTGGATTTTTTTGCGGCACGTGGTCATGAGATCGTGCCCAGCAGCCCGCTTGTGCCCGCGAATGACCCGACCCTGCTGTTTACCAACGCGGGGATGGTGCAGTTCAAGGACGTATTTCTCGGTGCAGAGAAGCGCGACTGCCTGCGTGCCACTTCGTCACAGCGCTGTGTCCGGGCTGGTGGCAAACATAATGACCTCGAGAACGTGGGATATACGGCCAGGCACCATACCTTTTTCGAAATGCTGGGCAATTTCTCGTTTGGAGATTATTTCAAGCGCGAAGCTATTCAGTTTGCCTGGGAATTCCTCACCGATGACCTCGGACTGCCAGCGGAAAAGCTCTGGGTCACCGTCTTCGAAGACGATGATGAGGCCGCAGCCATCTGGCTGGACGAGATGAAAGTCGATCCCAAACGTTTTTCCAGGATGGGAGAGAAAGACAATTTCTGGGCCATGGGAGACACAGGGCCCTGCGGACCCTGTTCCGAAATTTTTTATGATCACGGTCCGGAAGTGGCTGGCGGACCTCCCGGGAGCCCCGACGAAGATGGCGACCGTTACATCGAGATCTGGAACCTGGTGTTCATGCAATTCGAACGCAAAGCCAATGGCGAGATGTCGCCACTACCAAAACCGTCAGTGGATACTGGTGCCGGTCTGGAGCGACTTGCGGCAGTAATGCAGCACGTTCACAGCAACTACGAAATTGACCTGTTTGCCTCGCTGATCAAAAACATTGCTGCCATCACTGGTTGTGATGACCTGGAAAACAACTCACTCAAAGTCATTGCGGATCACATTCGTTCCTGTGCATTCCTGGTAACCGATGGCGTCATTCCTTCCAACGAAGGAAGGGGATATGTGCTGCGGCGCATCGTTCGTCGGGCAATTCGTCATGGCTATCGACTGGGAGTTAAAGAGATCTTCTTCTACCAGATTGTGAAGCATCTGGTCGCAGTGATGGGAGAAGCCTATCCAGAACTTGTTGCCCAGCAGGCTTTTGTGGAAAAAGTCTTGCGCGTAGGGGAAGAGCAGTTCGCACGCACTCTGGATAATGGCATGTCCATACTGGAACGTGCCATCACGGACCTGGAAGGTGACATTATCCCGGGAGAGACAGTGTTCAAACTCTATGACACTTATGGATTTCCTGTCGATCTGACCGCCGATATTGGTCGTGAACATGGCCTGCAGGTAGATATGGATGGTTTCGAGCAAGCTATGGCCGTGCAAAAAGATCAGGCTCGGGCCGCGAGCAACTTCAGTGCCGTGGAAACACTGGAAATCGACAGTGACCTGGCCACTGAGTTCTCCGGTTACGAATCGCTGGAAGAAGAAAGCAAGATTATCGCCATCTACTCAGAGGCCGGTGAGCGGCTGGATATTGTTCCGGCCGATCAGCCGGTGATTCTTGTTCTGGATGTGACTCCATTCTACGCCGAGTCTGGTGGTCAGATTGGTGATCACGGTGTGCTGGTTTCCGATGGAGTGCATTTTGATGTATCGGATACGCAGAAGCAGGGCGATGTACACCTTCACAAAGGTCTCCTCAAGGAAGGTGGTCTGAAAATTGGTGATTCAGTCAGGGCTCAGGTCGCCGGTGGCGACCGGTCGGCCATTACCCTGAACCACTCCGCCACCCATCTGATGAATTCTGCCTTGCGCAATGTACTGGGCGATCACGTTTTGCAGAAAGGGTCCCTTGTCGATGCAGACAGGCTGCGTTTCGACTTCTCGCATTCCTCGCCGGTCAGTGAAG